>DATICC010000285.1:0-15603 GCA_035457045.1 Woeseiaceae bacterium
GTTGCCATTTCCCATAGGCCAGACCGGCGTACAGATGGCCGGCTGGTTCAACAAGGAGATTCGCTCCGTCGCAGACCTCGTCGGCCTGAAAATGCGCATTCCCGGACTTGGCGGGGAAGTCATGCAGCGCGCCGGCGTGACACAGGTGACGGTACCGGCGTCGGAGATTTTCACGTCCTTGCAGTCGGGCGCCATCGACGCCGCGGAATGGGTGGGGCCGTATAACGACGTGTCGCTCGGTCTGCACCGGGTCGCGCGCTATTACTATTATCCCGGATGGCACGAGCCTGGCCCGATGATCGAGTGCATCATCAACAAGGACGCATGGAATGCGCTCCCTGAAGATTTGCAGGAAATCGTCAAGGTCTGTTGCCGTGCCGCCAATCTGGATACGCAGGCGGAGTACACCTATGGCAATGCCATGGCGCTGGAGCAGCTCTCCAGGGATCCGAACGTTGAAATCCGTCCGCTTCCGGACGACGTCCTGGCGCTGCTGAAACGAATCAGCCGGGAAGTCATCGAGGAGCTGTCGGCGCGCGACCCGTGGTCGGCACGAATTCAGAAATCTTTCGACGAATTCCAGGCACGCTCGACCGCCAACCAGCTCATCAGCGAACAGGCCTTCCTCAATGCACGATCGGATCGTCCCCGGATTTGATAGAATCGTATGCAGTACAGACAAACAGGAGTTGCCTTCGATGAGTGACAACGTCAACTATCTCAGCCCGGTCGCGAGCCTCGCCGTCGAGGACCGCTCGGCGTTCATCTGGAAGTGTTACGCACACGTGGTTGGCGCAATCGTCGCGTTTGCGGCCATCGAAGTCTATTTCTTCCAGTCGGGAATCGCCGAACGCATAGCGTTGCCGATGCTGAACAACTGGCTACTGGTACTGGGGGCCTTCATGCTCGCCGGCTGGGGTGCAACGCACGTCGCGCACAGGGTCCAGTCGATTCAGGCCCAGTACGCCGCGTTTGCCGTGTTCATAGTCGTGGAAGCACTGATATTTGCCCCGATGCTGTTCATAGCAGCAGCAATGTCACCCGACATCATCGATAGCGCCGTGGGCGTCACCATCATGGGCTCGGTTGGCCTGATCGGCGTGGCAATGATCACCCGCAAAGACTTCTCCTTCCTGCGCGGTCTGCTCGTGTGGGGCGGCATCCTGGCGCTCGTCGGAATTGTTGCGAGCCTCATCTTCGGCTTCCAGATGGGCACCTGGTTCTCGGTCGCCATGATCGGTTTTGCAGGCGCCGCGGTGCTCTACGATACCTCGAACATCATGCACCACTACCCGGCCGACAAATACGTGGCCGCATCGATGGCACTGTTTGCGTCGATAGCGCTGATGTTCTGGTACATCCTGCGACTGTTCATGAGCCGCGACTGACGATCCAGCAACGGAGTCCGAGGGGCCGAACCGCCTGCGGTTCGGCCCCTTTTCATTGGCGATAGAATTGAGCGGGCAGCCAGGTGGCAAGTTCGGGAAAAGCGGCGAGCAGCACGAGCGCAAGGATCTGCAGGCCAATGAACGGTATGACGCCCCTGTAAATCTGTGTCGTGCTGACGGTCGGAGGCGCCACGCCCCGCAAATAGAACAGGGCGAAGCCGAAAGGAGGCGTCAGGAAAGACGTCTGCAGGTTGATGGCAATCATGATACCAAGCCAGACCGGGTCGAGGCCCATGGTCAGCAGTACCGGCCCGACGATGGGTACAACGACGAATATGATCTCGATGAAATCCAGCACAAACCCGAGCAGAAACATGACCAGCATCACGAGCAGCATTGCCGTGATGACCCCGCCGGGCAGCGACTCGAGGACGGCTCTTACACCGTCATCGCCGCCGTAACCGCGAAACACCAGGGAGAAAATCGAGGCCCCTATCAGGATCAGGAACACCATGCTGCTGATGCGCAAGGTGCCGCGCATGATGTCCTGCAGCCTAGACAGGGAAATGCTGCGACGGACCAGCGCAATCAGGATGGCGCCCACGGCACCGACTCCGGCCGCTTCCGTGGGTGTTGCCAGACCGCTGAGTATCGAGCCGAGCACGGCGAAGATGAGGAACAGGGGCGCGAAAATTGCGTGCAGCACTTTGCCGATCGAAGGCCTGGGCTGGCTGCCGTCGTGGTGTGCCGGCATGGTTGCAGGTTGCAACCAGGCAACGACGACCAGGTAAAGGATGTACAGCACGACAAGCATCAGGCCGGGAATCAGTGCGCCGGCAAAAAGGTCACCGACAGACACGGTCTTCGGTGAAAAATTGCCTTGCGCGAGTTGTGCCTGCTGATACGCCGAGGAAATGACGTCCCCAAGCATGACGAGGATGATCGACGGCGGAATGATCTGTCCCAGGGTGCCTGATGCGCAGATCGTGCCTGCGGATATCTCCGGCGTATATCCGCGCTTCAACATCGTCGGCAACGACAGCAAGCCCATGGTCACGACCGTGGCCCCGACGATCCCGGTGCTGGCTGCGAGCAGCATGCCCACCACGGTCACGGAAATGCCGAGTCCGCCCCGCAGCGTTCCAAACAGCGAACTCAGGGTCTCCAGCAGTTCTTCCGCGATGCGCGCGCGCTCCAGCGTAATTCCCATGAACACGAAAAGTGGCACAGCGATCAGGGTGTCGTTGACCATGATGCCGTAGATCCTGCTCGGAAGGCCCGCGAGAAAAGCGGGCTCGAAGCCGCCGCCGAGTACACCTGCCATGGCGAACAGCAGCGCCGTCCCGCCGAGCGAAAAGGCGACCGGAAATCCTCCAAGCAGCAGGATGATCACGGCGACAAACAGAAACAGCGCTACCAGTTCCATGGTCATCGACTCCCGAGATCCCGCCATGATCGCAGCATGAGTGACAAGCCCTGAAGGGCAACTGTGACAGGCATCAGGAGCAACAACGACTTGAGAAGGGGTATCGCCGGGTACGGCAGCCCGCCGGAGTCCCGCGATATCTCGCGCAGATTCCAGGACGCCGCCACGTAATCGTATGACTGGTATATGAAGAATCCGCACAACGGGAACAGGAACACCGTTACGCCGACAAGGTTGACGAGGGCGCGCCGCCCGAGCGACATATCCCTGTAGAAAACATCCACCCTCACATGCTCTTCCTGCTGCAACGTGTAGGCGGCGCCCATCATGAACACGAACGCATGCATCCAGGTAAGCGACTCCTGCAGCCAGATGAAACTCGCGTCGAATGCGTAACGGAAGACGACGATGACGAACGTCACCAGCACCATCAGCAGTGTGAGCCAGGCGGTCGCGCGCCCGGCGAGATCGCTGATCCGGTCCAGCATATCGGAAGCCCTGGAAGTACCGTTGCTCAACGATCGGTTATCCGCGTCTGCCTGCAATCAGTGCCGCCAGAATACTGGCGTCACGAGAACCAGCAAGGTGAAGATTTCCAGGCGGCCGAGCAGCATGCCGGCGATCGCGACCCATTTCGCGGCGTCGTTGACGTCCATGAATCCGGCGGACACCTCGCCGATACCCGCACCGAGGTTATTCAGCGTGGCGGCGACAGCGGAGAACGCGGTGACCTGGTCGAGCCCGGAGGCCATCATCAGGACCAGCATGAGGCCGAAAATGACGATGTAGACTGCAAAAAAGCCCCACACTGCATCCACGACACGAAACGGCACCACCGACCCGCCGAGTTTGACGGGTATCTCCGCGTTCGGGTGTATCAACCGGGAAACTTCTCGCATGCCCTGCTTGTAGATCAGCAGCCAGCGTATGACCTTGATCCCGCCCGCCGTCGATCCGGCCGAGCCGCCGATGAAACTCGCGAACACGAGAATGACCGGGAGGGCGCCAGGCCAGAGGGCATAGTTCGCCGTCGTAAATCCCGTGGTCGTGGCAATCGACACGGCCTGAAACAGGCCGGTCACGAATATCTCGTCTCCATCCGTATACACGCCGAGCCACGACAGGGAAACAATGACGATAGCGGAAACGACCAGCAGCATGCCGACATAGGCGCGAAACTCGGGGTCGAGCAGGTAGTGCCTGATCTGCACGAAACGCCAGGCAAGAAAGTGCAGCGAGAAGTTGATACCGGCAAGGAACATGAAGACCACGGCGATCAGGTTCACGGCATTGTTGTCGAAATAGGCGAAGCTCTGGTCGTGTGTTGAAAATCCGCCGATTGCGACAGTAGCAAAAGAGTGGCCGATGGCATCGAACCAGTCCATTCCGGCAAGCCTGTACCCCAATGCGCAGGTGACGGTAAAGGTCAGGTATACGTACCAGAGCGCTTTGGCCGTCTCGGTAATGCGCGGCGTGAGCTTGGTGTCCTTGACCGGCCCGGGCATCTCCGCGCGATACAGCTGCATGCCGCCGACGCCGAGCATCGGCAGGACGGCAACAGCCAGCACGATAATTCCCATGCCGCCCAGCCACTGCAATTGCTGGCGATACCAGAGTATGGATTTCGGCAGGTCGTCGAGCCCCGTGAGCACCGTCGCACCCGTTGTCGTCAACCCGGACATGGATTCGAACAAGGCGTCGATAAAGGATATTTGCGGGACGTCAGCGAAGTACAGCGGCAGCGCACCGAAGGTTCCGAGTACAGTCCAGAACGAGGCGACGACCAGGAAACCGTCGCGCAACCGCAAGTCCTTGCGCGCGCCGCGCACCGGAAACCAGATCAGCGCTCCGCCGACGAGCGTCATCAGGAAGCTTTCGACGAAAGGCAGCCACGCAGGATCGGAATACAGCAGGCTGATGGCGACCGGGGGCAGCATCGTGAAGCTGAAGATCATCAGCAGCAGCCCGAGTATTCGTTGCACCACGGTCCAGTTCATAGGCTTGCTCTGGCAGTAGGCACTAGATGAACGACACACCCACCTGGAACAGGTTCTCCAGGCGTTCTATCTGGCGCCTGTCGGTGAGAAACAGGATGACATGGTCATCGGTTTCAATGACCGTGTCGTGGTGGGCGATGAGCACCTGGTCCCCGCGAACGAGTGCGATTATGGCGGCGCCGCGCGGCAAGTCGATCTCCTCCACTGTCTTTCCGACCACCCTGGAGCTTTCAGGGGTACCGTGCGCGACTGCCTCGATGGCTTCCGCGCTGCCGCGCTTCAGCGAATGAACCTTGACAACGTCGCCGCGCCGCACGTGCGCGAGCAGTGAACCGATGGTCACCTGTTGCGGAGAAATGGCGATGTCGATCGTCCCTGATTCGACGAGCTCGGCATACGAAGGCCGATTGATCAACGCCATTACCTTGTGTGCGCCGAGGCGCTTCGACAACATCGCCGAGAGTATGTTGGCCTCCTCGGCGTTCGTCAGGGCGCAGAAGACATCGACGTTGTCGATGTTCTCCTCGAGCAGCAATTCCTCGTCGGCGGCGTCGCCGACGAGCACGATCGCTTTGTTGAGCTGCTCGGAAATGATGCGGGCACGCCGCGGATCCCGTTCGATGATCTTGACGTTATTGGTCTGCTCCAGGGCGAGTGCGAGGCGCAATCCTATATTTCCTCCACCGGCGATGACGACGCGGCGTACCGGGTCCTCGAGCTTGCGCATCTCGCTCATGAAGACGCGCACGTCCTGGCGGGCCGCGACAAAGAAAATCTCATCGCCTTCCTCGATCATCGTGTCGCCATCCGGCGCAATGGACTTGCCGTCGCGATAGATCGCGGCGATACGACCCTCGGTATTAGGGATGTGCTCCTTGAGCGCGGCAATCTTCTGCCCGACCAGCAGCCCGTTGCGATCAGCCCTGGCGCCAACCAGGCGCACCCTGCCATTGGCGAATTCGAGTACTTGCAACGCGCCCGGGTACAGGATCAGCTGTTCGACGTACTCGCAGACCAGCTGTTCGGGGCTGATGCGTACATCGACCGGTATGGCGTCCTGCGTAAACAATTTTTTGGCATTCATGTAGTCGGCGGAGCGAATGCGGGCAATCTTCGTCGGTGTGTGGTGGAGCGTATAGGCGACCTGGCAGGCAATCATGTTGGTCTCGTCGCTGTCCGTCAGTGCGATGATGATGTCTGCATCGCCGGCCCCTGCTCTCTCCAGAACTTCGGGGTGCGCGCCGTTTCCAACGACAGTGCGGATATCCAGCCGGTCCTGCAGGTCCCGCAGCACCTCGGCGTTGATATCGACCACGGTGACTTCGTTGGCTTCCTCGCGTGACAGGTGGTAGGCGGCAGAGGAACCGACCTGGCCGGCGCCGAGAATTAGTATTTTCATTAGGCAGTTTCGGCTCTGGGCAAGCGTTTATTCTACATCAGATCAAGATTGGCATAACCAAGCACCAGCCACTTTGTGCCGGCTGTTTCGAAGTTGACCTCGACTCGCGCGTGCGCGCCCTGGCCTTCACAATTGAGAATGACGCCATCACCGAACTTGCCGTGTCGGACGCGCTGTCCCAGCCGGATGCCGAGCTCGGCTCCCGGGCTGATACTGGCGGAGGCCCGGCCCCGAGGTCGGTTTACCGTATGCACCGGGCGGCTCACATGGACCCGCGGTCGAACTTCTTCAACGAGCTCGTCCGGAATTTCTGCGATGAACCGTGATGGCTGTGAAAAGCTGTCCATGCCATGCAGCCGTCGTTGTTCGGCATGCGTTACATAAAGGGTTCTCTTTGCGCGCGTTATGCCGACGTAACAAAGGCGACGTTCTTCCTCCAGCCCGCTCGGGTCGGCGATCGAGCGCTGGTGCGGGAACAAACCATCCTCCATGCCGCAAAGGAATACCAGCGGGAACTCCAGGCCTTTTGCCGAATGCATGGTCATGAGTTGTACGCAGTCCTCCCAGGCGTCCGCCTGTCCTTCGCCGGCTTCGAGCGCTGCGTGTGAAAGGAAGGCATCGAGTGCCGACATCTCCTCGGCCGGGTCGGCATTGAATCCCCGCGCCGCGCTGACCAGTTCCTCCAGGTTCTCGATTTTCGTTTCCCCGCGTTCGCCCTTTTCCTTCCTGAAGAATTCGATCAGTCCGCTGGCCTGAATGGCATGGTCGACCTGGTAATGCAATTCGAGGCGCTGTGTCTCTCGAGCCATGCGCTCGATCAGTGTCATGAACGCGAGGATGGACGATGCAGCTCTGCCGCCGAGCTCGTCGCTCGCTATCGCGCCTGCGGCGCGCCACATGGAACAGCTGTTGGCCCGCGCATAGGCACGGATGGATTCGACGGAGCGGGCGCCGATACCTCGGGTCGGCCGGTTTATGACGCGTTCGAACGAACTGTCGTCGTCACGGTTCGCTATCAGCCTGAGGTAAGCCAGGGCGTCCTTGATCTCGGCCCGTTCGAAGAACCTCAGGCCGCCGTAAACGCGGTACGGGAGTCCGGCATTGATGAGAGCCTCTTCGAGCACCCGGGATTGAGCATTCGACCGGTACAGGACGGCCGCGTCCGCTCTCGGGTTGCCTTGCTCGCTCCAGTCCTTCAGGCGCCCAACGACGAAGTCGGCCTCGTCGCGTTCGTTAAACGCAGAGTAGACACGGACGGGTTCGCCCTGGGCACCGTCGGTCCACAGGTTCTTGCCCATGCGCGAGTTGTTGTTGGCGATAACCGCGTTGGCCGCGTTGAGAATAGTCGCCGTCGACCGGTAATTCTGTTCGAGCTTGACGACGGTCGCCTGTGGAAAGTCTTTCTGAAATCGATAAATGTGCTCGACCCGCGCTCCGCGCCAGCGATATATCGACTGGTCATCATCACCGACAGCAAATGGAATTCCGTCGCGACCGGCGAGCAGTCGCAGCCACGCGTACTGGATTGCATTCGTGTCCTGGAACTCGTCGACCAGGAGGTGCCGGAATCGTACCTGGTAATGCGCCAGCAGCGCGGGGTCATCGCGCCACAATTCGTGTGCGCGCAACAGCAGCTCGGCGAAGTCGACCAGGCCGCCGCGTTCGCACATTTCCTGGTAGCCCTTGTAAAGGGCAATGAGCTGGCGTCGCTGCGGGTCATTGTCGTCATCGATATGTTGTGGACGCAGGCCCTCGTCTTTCTGCGCATTGATGAAGTACTGGATCTCGCGCGGCACCCACCGGGATTCGTCGAGTTCCAGGTTCTTCAGCAGTCGCTTGATAAGCCTTTGCTGGTCGTCCGAGTCGATGATCTGGAAATTCTGCGGCAGCCCCGCTTCCCGCCAATGTCTCCTCAACAGCCGATGCGCGAGGCCGTGAAAAGTGCCGATCCAGAGGTGGTTGACCGGCATGCCAAGCAGCGATTCGATGCGGCCGCGCATTTCCGCCGCCGCCTTGTTGGTAAAAGTCACAGCAAGCAGGCTTTGCGGCGACACGCCCTCGACGTCGATGAGCCAGGCGGCCCGGTGCGTCAGTACCCGGGTCTTGCCGCTGCCGGCGCCGGCAATCACGAGCAGCGGAGCGAGCGGCGCGGTCACGGCACTACGCTGTGCGTCGTTCAGGCCCTCGAGTATGCGAGTCACGTCCATGGGGGGCGCAGTCTACCAGAGATGGACGCAGTCCAGCCCTCGTCAAAACACTGCAATTTCCCGGATTGCCGGGGCTATGCACAAGATATGCGCGGCCCACCACGCGCGCTTTTCAGAATCGAAAAACGATTCCCGCGAGAGTCTCGATCTGCGACATCATGGTACCGTCGACGCGAACGGCGCAGACATTCTGGTTCGGGCCCGTCTGGCAGAAAATGTCCGTGTCGGAGTTGATGAATGTGCCGTAGGCGCGCGCTTCCAGCCGCAGGCCGATTCGTTCATTCGGCCTGATCTGCATGCCGACGCCGAAAGTTCCCGACCAGAACGTATCGCTGTCGCTCACGCCGCCGGCACGCGTGCTGATATGCGTACCGCCGACGGTCAACGCCAGGTAGGGACGCACTTTGTCGCCGTCCCATTGGTAAGTGCCGCCGCCCTGGAAGAAATCCATGTCGACGTCCAGCATGGAGTTTCCGGCCGCCGGATCGCTGAACTCCGCGTCCGTCTGCTGCTTCGAATAGAGGATCTCCCATTGCGTGTTGGCGGTCTGCCGGAAATTGACGATGAAACCGTAACTTGGTGAGTCCTCAACGTCGTAGCTCGTGTCGGCTTCCTCGACGTCGAAGCTGCCGCCCATGCGATAGGCGCCGAAAGGTGTCAGCTCGACATTCAATCCGTCGTCCGCCGCATTTGCATTGCTTGCAAACGCACCCAGTACGGCAGCAACTGCCGCAATCCGAAGTTTCATCTGATTACTGCTCCCAGCGAAGGTTGAGTTCGAACTGGCTGCGATTATAAGCGAGTCGTGCGTCGTTTGATGCAACGTCGTTGTAAAGGTAGGCGCCAACGAGACTGAAGTTCTGGTTCAGCCGCAATGTTGCGGCAACCGTGCCGATCGACCGCTCCATGGTCTTGCGGCCGGCAACGGGATTATGGAAGGCAAAAGCGTTGGCGTAGTCATACACTTCGTATATGGCAGCGGCGTCGAGGTCGAAGCGCCAGCCGAGATCGAGGTGTAATTCGGCGCCGAAACTGTTCCGTATGTAGTCGTTATAACCGACGTGACGGTCGCGCCGGTCGGTTCGTATGTAATTCAGCCCGAACCAGAAGCCGCGGGTCACGCGCTGTCTTGCGCTCACCCCAAGATCGAGGTAGTCGTACCTGACCGGCTCGTTGCCTATGGGTTGCGTACCGTCCAGCTCGTAGGACGGCCGGGTGCCGAAGTGCCTCTGGTAGGTGTCGGCCGTTACCCGCAACAGGGACGTTCGCGTAAACCGGTACTGCGCATTCAGGCCGAGCGACACGTACTCGTGATCGTATTCCGGGACCGTCCCGGTGTTCTCGTAGTTCCAGAGCTGGCCTTTTCCCCGGCCGCCGAAAGAGAAGCGCTCGAAGGATTGGCGAAACCAGATCTCCGGGCCATACCGCATGTAGTTCATCCGGGCGCCGATGTCGGCATCGTCGACGACGACGGTGCCGCCGTCATCCCGGTCGTAATAGGTTCCGTCGCGCTGGGCGATCGTGAAAGCGCTGTAGATAACACGCTCGGTTTCTTCGGCCAGTTTGCGGTACTCGCTGCCGAAACTGAGTTCATGTACATGCTCGTCGGCGTTCTTCAGGAGCTCGTCCTGGTACAGCCGCCCCACGTAACGGTAGGCACCGAAGAACGACTCGTTTTCGAAGCTGTTCACCGTGTACTGCGCGGCAAGCCGCAGCGGTACGTAGGTCCCGGACTGGACCACCGGCGTTACCACGGCGAGGTTCGGATCGGCGAGATCCACGTAACTGTCGGCGGGTGTGCGATAGGCGTTGTCGTCGCTGCCGAAGCCGGCCGCGAAGTTGAACGTGAAAGCACCGAGCGGTTTCGGCTCCGGCCGGGCCGCTTCGGCGCGTTGCATGACCGGACGCTGCTCCTCGGCCTGCTGCCGCTGGATGCGGGCAATGGCAGTCTCGGCGAGGGCGCTGATCTCAGGGAAGCGCGCCTGGTCCCTGGCGAGTCGGAACCAGGCCAGTGCTTGCTCGTCGTCGCCCATGGCCAGCGCGTTCAGGCCGAGGTTGTAATGCGCGTGGACCTCGAGCGTCGGCGATCTCGAAGCGCTGACCAGTGCCTCGCGCGCCCGCAGGTGCTGCCCGGCCTTGTAATGTGCGACTCCGGCGTTGTAGTGCAGCAACGGGGTATCCATGCCCGCATCCTGCGCCTCCCGGTAACGCAGCAGCGCGGCCCAGTACAGGTCATCCCGGAACAGGCGGTTGCCGTCGGCAAACAGCTCTTCGGCCGTAGCGGCAAGAGCCGTGCCCGGAGGGGAGGCTGCGCAGGCCAGCAGGAACAGGGCCGCCAGCCTGGCAGGCAGGCGGGCCGGGTAATTGGGCTTGCCGAAAATGTTGCGACTCCTGGGGTTTTCACCGGTCCAGGCAAGGTAATTCGCACAGATTCGCGGCGCTTGCACCAAGTGCGCTTCAAAAGTTTGAAATGGCGCAAAAAAATCCCCCGATTTGCGGTAGCAAACCGGGGGATGCCGTTTCTTTGGCCGCCCCGGCGGTTACCGGGCCGGGTGGCGGTGTTGCGCTGGATGCCGGCTAAACGTCGTCTTCGCCTTCCTCGGCGCCGTCGTCGTCCTCCTCGTCATCCATGTCATCGTCGTCTTCCTCGTCGAACTCGTCGTGGTCGACTTCCTCGCCGTCCTCGAATTCGTCTTCTGCTTCGAGCTCATCTTCCCGATCCCCGTCATCGACGTCATCGTGCTCGAAGTCGTCACGGTCGTCTTCCTCGTCCCGGAAATCGTCATCGGCCTCTTCGCCGTCCTCGCGATCTTCCTCGTCGTCGAAGGAATCCTCGCTCGAACCATCACCAGAATCTTCGCTGTCGTTTTCGTCCTCATCACGGTCATCGTCGAAGTCGTCGTCGTTGTCCCGTTCGTCGTCGTCGAGATCGTCGCCGTGTTCGCCTTCATCGGGGCCGCGCATCTCGCTGATGTTGCCATCGACATCGGCAAGATCGTCGAAGACCTCCATCGTGACATCCAGCTCGTCGTCGGCAAGCGCCGCTGCCGGCAGCAGCGCGATGCATGTCAACGCGACAGTGGCCGCAAATATCCTGATTTGCTTCATGTCCTGTACTCCATTTGATGCTTCGCGAGTTCCGAAGTCGTTTGTGTCACGGTCACCTGTAATCTGAACGTCTTGTTGTCATCGTCATGCTGCAACGTCGCCAGTAACTCGCCGCCCTGCGGAGAGGTTGCAATCAAGCTGAGCGGCAGGACGTTCCTGCCTTCGCGCAGGCTGGTCATCCAGCTGATCTCGCGCTGGCCCTGGAAGCCCCGGATCTCGATGCCCGGTGGCAGGCTGACAGTCAACGTGGCGTCACTAAGATCGGTGGCAGAGGAGAAAACCAGGTTGATGGTGCGCGGACTCTCGAGCGCCATCGTTACCTGGAGTGGTGCAGCAACCGGTTGTTCGTGAGTCCCAATCCAGTCGCCGGCAACGAGCCAGATCACCAGGCCGGCAGCCAGCGCGCTGCTGAAACCCTTCAACCAGCCCCGGGTGTGCTGTCTGCGGCCGCGGTCCTGTACCGCAGCTCTGAGCGCGCGAGTGAAAAATGCAGGATCGGGAGTCGGCACACTCGTTCGTGCGTACTCGGCAAGCGCTGCTTGCAGACTCCGCGCACGCTCGACACGCTGCCGGCAGTCATTGCAGCCGGCAATATGCCGATCGATCGCAAGCGCATCGCTGCGGAGGCCATCGATGTAATCGTCAATCACGTCATTCAGCTGCTGGCACGGCATCGGTATCTTCCTCACTTACCGGCTTACACGAAGCGCCGTGGAAAAAGGTTGCATCCGCGCCGAGCAAATCGCGAAGACGCGCCCTCGCGCGGTGCAGCCGGGACTTCACCGTGCCGACGGGGTCGCCGGTAATATCCTGAATTTCAGACAGTTTATAGCCCTCGACGTCGTGCATTAGCACCACCAGGCGGTATTCATCGCTGAGAGCGGAGAGCGCGCGATCGAGCTGTTGCATGCGCTGCCGGCGCTCGGCATCCAGGGCCGGATCGAGGTCCCCGGCGAGGTTTTCGATCGAGGCTTCCGGCAGTTGGGATTCATCGATGCTGAACACGCGGCGCCGCGCAAACTGGCGGCGGTTGTCGACGAAATGGTTGTACATCACCCGCGCGAGCCAGGTGCCCGGGTCGGTGAGTGCTGCGAGTTCCGGCAGTCGATCGAAGGCCTTGACGAGCACATCCTGAAAGAGATCTTCTGCCTCGGGCTTCGCTGCTGTCAGGCGCCAGGCGTAGCGATAGAGTCGCTCGAGGTGCGGCCTGACCAGCTCCTCGAATCCCTCGGCGTTTTTCGTGCCGCTTGCGCCCATGCGTGCATCAATAGGGGCGAGCGGCACAAATGTAAAGCGAACCGGTTCAGGATTTTGAGATCAGGGCAGGGCTTCTGGTGCGGCACGGACCATCAGAGTGTGAACCTGATCATGAAGTAGTGATCGACCAGCAAAGCGGCAAACAACACCATCAGGTAATTGATGGAAAACCTGAATACCCGCATGGGCATCTCGGCACCCTCGTCCACCCTGAGTCGAACGGCGTGCCAGAGAAACATCCCGCCGAGGGCAAGCGCCGTGAGCAGATAGATGAGTCCGCTCATTCCCGCCAGGTACGGCAGGATCGT
The DNA here is from genome assembly GCA_035457045.1 of Woeseiaceae bacterium. Lineage (GTDB taxonomy): Bacteria > Pseudomonadota > Gammaproteobacteria > Steroidobacterales > Woeseiaceae > JAKEGN01. The sequence continues at coordinate 13,091 of DATICC010000285.1, forward strand.
CACCAGCAACAAAAGTATCGTGTAAAGAAGAATGAAGAGTCGCGTGAATTCATTGCCGTGAGTCACCGGCAGCATCGGGATCCCGGCTTTCTCGTATTCGTCCTTCCTCGCGATCGCCAGCGCCCAGAAATGCGGCGGTGTCCACACGAAGATGATGAGAAACAGCAGCAGGGCATGGCTGTGCACTTCACCCGTAATCGCTGCCCAGCCCAGAACAGGAGGCGCCGCCCCGGCCGCGCCGCCGATCACGATATTCTGCGGCGTCGCGCGTTTCAGGTAAGCCGTGTACACGATCGCGTAGCCGATCAGAGAGGCAAAGGTAAGCATTGCCGTCAAAGGATTGACCAGGAACCAGAGCAGCGCCATGGAAAACGCGGCAAGCATAAAAGCAAAAACCAGTGCCTGGCTCTCCTTCAGCCTGCCTTGTGGCAACGGCCGGCCGCGCGTCCGCAGCATCTTGCTGTCGGTACGCGCATCGAGCACATGGTTGATGACGGCCGCGGAGGATGCGGCAGCAGCAATGCCCAGGGTGCCGAACAGCGCCGCAAACGGATCCGGCCAGCCGGGCACGGCGAGGAACATGCCGACGATCGCCGTAAAGACGATCAGCATGACGACGCGCGGCTTGGTCAGCGCATAGTAGTCGCGCCATTCCGCAGAGCCGCTGATGCTGGTGGTGTTCAATCGATCGATCCCGTTGTCATGGCCGCTAGCCTATATGCGAAAGGTCGAGCAGGTGTTTGATGTCATCGACCATTTCGCGCGGACCGAGGTCCGGGCCGAAGTACATGACGAGGTTGCCGAGCGGGTCGAGCAGGAAAAAACCGTTCGAAGGAACATCTTGCGGCAACGCCGACCACAGGTCCTGCGCGAGTGACTCGTTATTCAGGGTTCTCAGGCCCTGGTGCTGCTCGTCGAGAAACACTGTATCGGGCGGGGTATTGCCGTGCAAGAACAGCCTTGCGAGGCGATTCATGTCATTGCCGAGCATCAGGCGCGATTGGCGCAGCGTATGAAGGGCCTCGCGACATTCGTCGTCGCAGGCTTCCGCGTGTGAGTAGATCAGCAGCCATTGCCCGTCTGAAAGTTCCTGCAGTTCCGGATAGTCGTCCGCGAGCGGCATGACAGGTTGCAAAAGCAAGCCGTGATTGCTGCGCCCTGAAGGTCTCAGGTCGAGTCCGCCGTAATACATCAGCGCGGCCAGGATCAGTGGCCCGAGGAACAGGACCGCGATAATCAACAGTTGCAGGCGCGCCGGACCACGCGTACGTTCAGGGCCGCTCATCGCCACGCCGTTTCAGGTATTGCCAGGCCAGTATGGCGGCGACCGCTGCTGCCATCGCAAACCATTGGAAGGCATAACCGTAGTGCATTGCCGGTCCCCGGCCCTGCGGCTGCCATTGGCGGATGAGCGCATCGCCATCGTGCGGGTCCAGCAACAGAACGAAAGAAAGGACATCGCGGCCAAGCACCTGGGCAAGATCCGAAAGCTCCGGGTAGGTAGCCAGTTTTGGCCAGCCGGGGGTCTCGACAACCGCATTACCACTGCGAATTCCGACACGAGGCAGGTGTCCGACGCGCCCGCGAATCTCGGTATCCGCCGGCGGCAACGGGACTAACGAAGGCAGCGAACGGTCCGGCGCTGCGGCCAGCCAGCCGCGATTGACCATGAGCAACGGCGCATCGCTCGCATACTCAAAAGGGGTGATGACGAAATAGCCGACCCGGCTGTTCAGGATCATGTTATCGATCAGGAACGGCTGGTCATCGAGAAACCTGCCGTTCGCGCTGATGCGCTGGTAGTCCTGCACGGACATTCCTGCGGAAAGCGGCGTGTAGCCCGCGTCCGCGTCGAACAGCCGTTGCATGGCGACCTTCTCCGCCGCGCGATCGAGCTGCCAGAAGCCGAGCGAGACGAACAGCATGATCAGCAAAACGCCGGCAGCCGGCGGCGCGAGCCTCCAGAACAGCGTCTCGCCTTCCTCTTTCACATCCACGATATACTTCCCGGCCTGATATGCACTGTTCGTGGATTCCATTTCATGAAACTGATCTTACTCCTGCTGCTCGCGGCGGTGATCGTCAGCCTGGGCGCGAGCCTCATTTTCCTGGTGCGCGATGGGCAGGGGTCCGCGCGTATGCTCACCGCACTGAAAGTTCGCGTGGCCCTGTCAGCATTGCTGATCGGCCTGCTGATCGTTTCCTGGTACGCAGGATGGCTGGCGCCGGCAAACTGACGCCAACGCAGCACCTTGCACCTCCCTTGTAGGGATCTCTACAGCCAGTAGACGAATACGTACAGCCCGAGCCAGACGACGTCGACGAAGTGCCAGTACCAGGCTGTCGCCTCGAAAGCGAAATGGCTGTTGGGCGTAAAGTGCCCCTTCATGACCCGGAGCCAGATGATCGTGAGCATGATCGCGCCGATGGTCACGTGCATGCCGTGGAAACCGGTTAGCATGAAGAACGTCGACCCGTAAATGCCCGAGGTCAGCTTGAGATTCATCTCCTGG
>DATICC010000286.1:0-3701 GCA_035457045.1 Woeseiaceae bacterium
CGCGTGAGCCGTCACCTTGATCCCTGCCGCATGCCCGACCTCCACCACCGCTGCAATTTCCTCGGGAGTCATCTCAGGCGAACCCGGTATGCCGCCGAAAGCGAGGACCGCGCCGGACGCAATCACTTTCAGCACGTCGGCACCGCCGGCGACGGCCGCCTCTGCCTTGTTGCGAAACTCCGCCGCGCCGCGGGCGACGCCCATGCGCACGTGCATGGGAATCTCCTCCTCGGGGATGCCCGGGATCACCAGGTCGCCGCCGCCACCGGGAATCGTCAGATAGAACCCAGCCGCCTGCACGCGCGGACCGGCGACCGCTCCCGCGTTGATGGCATCGCGGATGCTGCGCTCGGACCAGCCGGAATACGCACCCACACTGCGTACCGTTGTGAATCCGGCGAACAATGTGATTTCAGCGTTGGCACGGGCGATGCGCTGTTCCTCGTCGATGCTGCGGCGATAATAGATGCTGAGGTCGCGCGTTTCACCCGCATGGTCGGCGATGTGAGTGTGCGTGTCGATGAGTCCGGGGAGACAGGTATAGTTCGACAGGTCGAGTACCGGCAGTGTTTTCGGCGGCTTGGCATTGCCCGGCTGTACCGCGACAACCCGGCCATCGCGAATGACGATGAGCTGCTCGCTGCGAGCCTGGTCATGGATTCCGTCAATGAGCACACCGCAGCGCAACGCCAGGGAACCACTGTCCGGAAGGAAGGGAGCACGTACCCGGTCGGCCGTATGACCATTTGCAGATATCGTCACAAGGACGCATAACGCGGCCTTCGCCACTCTGCCAGTCATGTGCAGTTCCCCCGGTCTTTTGTTTGCAAGACGGCTACTGCGGCCGCGTTGTCAGCATGCATAATAGACGCACAGGGTTTGGCGTCAAAGTTTTTGTCCCGGACGAGGAGGTCCACGTGAAGCTGACTACGATGTGTCGATCGATGGTAATCGCAGCGATCGGCATGGCATGGGCAGTCAATTCCGCGGCCGATCGGGCGCCGGTGCTGAACCAGATCAAGGTACCCCACGACTACTACTTTCGGGAAATGTACCTCCCGCAAACGACCACCGGACCAGGCTCGCTTGCCTGGTCGCCGGACGGCGAGTCGCTGGTATATTCGATGCAGGGCAGCCTGTGGGTACAACGTATCGACAGCGTCACGTCACGCCAGGTGACCAACGGGCCGGGCTATGACTACCAGCCCGACTGGTCGTCCGACGGCAATCACATCGTATTCGTTCGCTATAACCGCGACGCGATGGAGTTGCACGCGCTCGAAGTCGATACCGGCACGGTCTACCAGCTGACCTCGAACGGCGAAGTCAACGTCGAGCCCCGCTGGTCGCCGGACGGCGTGGAAATCGCCTACGTCTCGACCGAAGGAGACGGGCGATTTCACATTCGCATCGGAGAAATAGTCAACAGCAAGCTGCAGTCCCGGCGCCTGGTCAAGGCGCGCAAGAGCGAAGTTCAGCGGTACTACTACAGCGAATGGGATCACCAGATCAGTCCGACCTGGTCACCGAAAGGCGATGAACTCATATACGTCGCGAACCAGGAAATCCCGTACGGCACCGGCGTCATGTGGCGGCATGCGCTGGCCAAGGGCGCAAAGCCGGTGCTGGTGCGCAAGGAAGAAACGACCTGGAAAGCGCGCCCGGACTGGTCGCCGGATGGCAAACGCTTCGTCTACGCGTCGTATCTCGGCCGGCAATGGCAGCAACTCTGGATCTCGGCTTTCGGCAGCCGCGCCGAGCCGTTCCCGCTGTCTTACGGCAACTTCGATATTTCGTCGCCGCGCTGGTCACCGGATGCAAGACGCATTGCCTACATAAGCAACCGGCCGGGCAACACCGGCATCTGGATCCAGGATGTCGTGGGCGGAAAATCCCGCGAACTGACTATCGTCGAACGGCAATACAAAGCGCCGGTCGGGCAATTGAACCTGGTCCTGCAGAATGCCGCGGGCGAAGCCGTCGCGGCAAGAGTCTCGGTGGTAGCCAGCGACGGCAGGAGTTACGCACCGGACGGAGCATGGATGCATGCCGATGACAGTTACGACCGGACGCTGGCCGCTTTCGAGACCCGCTATTTTCATTCGAACGGTGCTGTACGGCTTACGCTGCCGGCGGGGCCGGCGAGCGTCACCGTATGGCGCGGGCTCGAGTACCAGCCGATGCGGCGCAGCGTCGATATCATGGAACGGCAGAAGGTCGACCTGATACTCGCGCCGGAACCCATCGTGATGCCTGCCGGTTGGGACAACTGGGACAGCGGCGACGTACACGTGCACATGAACTACGGAGGCACCTATCGCAACACACCCGACCGGCTGGTGCGGCAGGCAGAGGCCGAAGACCTCGACGTCGTTTTCAACCTGATCGTCAACAAGGAACAGCGCATACCCGATATCGCAAGTTTTCAGCCGGAGCCGGATGCGTTTTCGAACAACAAGGTACTGCTCATGCATACGCAGGAGTTCCATACCAGCTACTGGGGGCACCTCGGGTTGCTGGGCCTGAAGGAACACCTGCTCATGCCGGACTACTCGGCCTATCCCGGGACCGGCGCGGCCAGCCTGTATCCCGACAACGCAACGGTGTCGGACATGGCTCGTCAACAGGGTGCACTGGTGGGATATGTGCATCCCTTCGGCTCGCCGGCGCCAGACCCGGCAACGGATGCGTCGCTGACGAACGCATTGCCGGTGGACGTCGCACTGGGCAAGGTCGATTACTACGAAGTTGTCGGCTTCGCCGATCATCGTGCATCAGCCGAAGTCTGGTACCGGCTGCTGAACACCGGCTTTCGCGTTGCTGCGGCCGGAGGTACGGATGCCATGGCGAATTACGCGTCGCTGCGCGGTCCGGTGGGTGTCAACCGAACCTACGTCAACCGGGGCCCGGCTTCCGTGGATCCGGTCGCAAGACGAGATGCGTGGCTGGCCGGGCTGAAGGCCGGGAGATCAATGGCCACCAACGGGCCGCTGGTCGGAATCACGGTGAACGGGGTCGCACCGGGCGGCGAACTCCGGTTCGACGCCGGCGAGCACGACCTCAACATCGTCGCTTACCTGCGTTCGATCGTTCCCGTCGATTACCTGGAAGTGGTGTGGAACGGCGAAGTCGTGCAGTCGATCCCGACGGACGTGACCCGGCGCCAGGCGAACTTCGCGGGCAGCATCAAGGTGGGCGGCAGCGGCTGGCTGTTGCTCAGGGCCTGGAGCGACCGCTCGCATCCCGACGTGTTCGACCTGTATCCGTATGCGACCACGAGCCCCGTGTATGTAACCATCGACAACAGGGGACTGCGCTCGACCGATGACGCGGATTACTTCATCGCCTGGATCGACCGCATCAGGGAATCGGCGGAAGCACACCCGGACTACAACTCGGCAGAAGAGCGCACAACCGTCCTCGCCAATATCGACAAGGCACGGCAGATTTTCGAAACTCGCCGCTGATTTTGGGCTTGCGATGTAGGAGCCCGCACCGCGGGCGACGCAGGGCTTGAACCTGGTGCGTATATTGTCATCGCATCGCCCGCAATGCGGGCTCCTACAGGGGGAGCTTGGCGCCCGACACTCAGCGTGAGACGGTAATCATGGTGCCTTTCGCGAATGCGCTGGCCAGTGCGCGCACTTCGTCGTCGCTGACTTGCTCAAGTTCTGCTCGCAACTCGTCCGGCGTTTGCAGGC
>DATICC010000287.1:0-3202 GCA_035457045.1 Woeseiaceae bacterium
ATGCCGACCTACGGGCGGGCCAGGCCCGGCGATTACCTGGCGCTGATCAATTCTTTCGGAGTGCTGGAGATTGCCCGTGCTGAGGGCAGCGCCGCGGAAGGCCTGGGTGCCGACAGGGGTGCGCCGGTAATGGTCCGCGAGTCGGGCTGAAAGGGAAAAGTCCGGCCGATCGGGTCAGCGATCATCCGGATCGCGACTGACGGCGTCACTGCTGCATTGCCTGCTTTTCGATTTTCGCCCAGCTGTCGCGCAGCGTCACGATGCGATTGAAGACCGGATTCTCCGCCGTGTGATCGACGCTGTCGGCGCAGAAATACCCGAGTCGCTCGAACTGCCAGGCTGTGCCGACCACCGCTGCGCCCAATGACGGCTCGAGACGGGCCTGGGTGATCTCCAGCGAGACGGGATTGAGGATCGGCATGATCTCGGCTGCGGACCCGGGGTCCGCGACCGTGAACAGCCTGTCGTACAGGCGAACTTCTGCCGGTATGGAGCGACTCGCCGATACCCAATGTATCGTACCTTTGACCTTTCGCTCGCTGCTTGCCGACCCGCTGCGGGTTTCGGGATCCAGCGTGCACTTCAGTTCGACCACTTCGCCTTTGGCGTCCTTGACCACCTCCACGCAGCGAATGATGTAGGCAAAGCGGAGCCGCACCTCGCCACCCGGTTTCAGCCGGAAAAAGTTTTTCGGTGCATCCTCCATGAAGTCTTCGCGTTCAATGAAAATTTCACGGGTAAGGGGCATCTCCCGTGAACCCAGTTCCGGGCGATTCGGATGATTCTGCGCGGCAAGCATTTCCGTACGGCCCGCTTCGAAATTGGTGAGCGTGACTTTCAGCGGATGCACGACAGCCATGCGCCGCTCCGCTGCCGCATCGAGATCCTCCCGGATGCAGTTTTCGAGCAATGCCATCTCGATCATGTTTTCCTTCTTGGTCACGCCGATCCGGCGGCAGAAGTCGCGAATGGCCGCAGGTGGGTAACCGCGGCGGCGCATGCCGGCAAGCGTCGCAAGCCTCGGGTCATCCCAGCCGCTCACTATGCCTTCGCTGACCAGCAGGTTGAGTTTGCGCTTGCTGGTCAGCGCGAACGCCAGGTTCAGTCGCGAGAACTCGTACTGGCGCGGCCGGTGCGGTGGATCCAGCTGGTCCAGGAACCAGTCGTACAGGGGACGGTGATCCTCGAACTCCAGGGTACACAGTGAATGCGTGATGCCCTCGAAGGCGTCGGAGAGTCCGTGCGCAAAATCGTACATCGGGTAAATGCACCATTTGTCGCCGGTGTGCTGGTGAGGCACGTGTCGAATCCGGTACAGCGTCGGGTCACGCAGGTTGATATTCGGCGACGCCATATCGATTTTTGCCCGCAATACATGCACGCCATCGGCAAACTCGCCGGCGCGCATGCGTCGAAACAGGTCGAGATTCTCCTCGATACTGCGGTTACGCCAGGGGCTGTCCCTGCCGGCCTCGGTCAGCGTGCCGCGATGCTCACGAATCTGCTCGGCTGTCAGGCTGTCGACATACGCCTTGCCTTTGCAGATCAGCGTTTCGGCGGCCTCGTACAGCTGGTCGAAGTAGTCCGAGGCATGGCTCAGGCGGTCCTCCCAGTCGAACCCCAGCCAGCGAACATCGTCCTTGATCGCCCTCACATACTCTTCGCTTTCCTTGCCAGGATTGGTGTCGTCGAAGCGCAGGAAAGTACGCCCCGAGTATTCCGCCGCCACGCCGAAATTCAGGCAAATCGACTTCGCATGCCCGATGTGCAGATAGCCATTAGGTTCGGGTGGAAACCGGGTCACGACCTCGCCACCGTGTTTGCCGCTGGCAATGTCTTCGTCGATGATCTGACGGATAAAGTCCCTGGGCTGACTGTCGTTCATAGGCGATGGCGGTCCATGGCCCGCAAAAGCGGTGCATTGTACGCATTCTGCCGCTTTTTGGGGATCAGTAATGCCGCCGGGCGCGGCACTCACGCCTTCTGGCAGACTTTGCACAGGCCCTGGATCTCCAGCATCTGGTGCACGGCCGTGAATCCGAGGTTGGCTGCTGTTCGTTGTACCGTGTCACTGATGTCGTGATCATCGAGCTCGGCAACGGAACGGCAAGCCCGACAGATCAGGAACTGTCCTGTGTGCGAGTTGGAGGGATCCGCGCAACCAACGAATGCATTCAACGAATCGAGGCGGTGTACCAGCCCGGCCTCGATCAGGAATTCGAGCGCCCGGTATACCGTCGGTGGCGCCGCCTTGCGCCCCTCGCTGTTCAGTTGCTGCAGGATATCGTACGCGCCGACCGGCTTGTGGCTGGTCCAGACCAGTTCCAGGACACGTCTGCGCAGGCGCGTAAAGCGCAATCCTTTCTCCCTGCAGAGGCGATCGGCGGTCGCAGTCGCCTGCTCCACGCAATTTTCATGGTCATGCACGACTGGCGCCAACGGTGCCAGTAGTGGTGCCGCTAATGGTGCCGGGTTTCTGTTGCGGGTCATCCTGTTGTCCGTCTGGCGGGATAGCCAATTGTACACGTGTAATTGCCGGTGACGGCATGCAGCCGGGCCGGGCCAAAGGGCAATTGATTGGCAGGGAACAGGGTTTCGGTACAATAGCGCGCCTCTGTCGGACCTGAAACCTGAAATCCTGCTTATGCCAATCATTCGACTGCCCGATGGATCCGAGCGGCAATTCGCTGCCGGCACATCCGGACTGGAAATCGCCGAGTCCATCGGCAAGAGCCTCGCTCGCGATGCCGTCGCCATTCGCGTCAATGGCGAGCTGCGCGACCTGTCCCGGCCCATCGAGGGCGATGCGGCAATCGAAATCGTGACCCGGGAATCCCCCGACGGCCTGGAGTTGCTGCGCCACGACGCCGCACACGTTCTCGCAGAGGCGGTCAAGGAGCTGTGGCCTGAAACGCAGGTGACGATAGGACCGGCCATCGAGAACGGCTTCTATTACGACTTTGCCCGCTCGGAGCCGTTTACACCGGAAGATCTCGATGTCATCGAAGCACGGATGAAGGAGATCGTCGAACGCAATGAGACGATCGTCAGGGAAGTCTGGAAACGCGACGATGCCGTCGCGTTCTTCCGCGGAATAGGCGAGGAGTACAAAGCGCAGATCATCGAGGCCATTCCCGCGGACGAGACGTTGACCCTGTACCGACAGGGAAATTTCGTCGACCTGTGCCGCGGCCCGCACCTG
>DATICC010000288.1:0-5002 GCA_035457045.1 Woeseiaceae bacterium
TGCCCTTTTTCAACGTCGCGAGTCCGGCACCGGTCCGGACTCGCTCCCGTCGCTTCAGGCGTTTGCACGCCTGAAGCGCGAGCGCGACATCCCTGTCTCGCCCTGGCAGGGCGTATTTCAACATCCTGCCAGGCAGCCGTAACGCCGGACTCTGCGCACGGCCGCGAACCCTGGGCCCCTCGCCGGATTCACCATAAGCACGGATTATTTGATACCCGTCACGGTTTGAAGTCGGTGCCGGGTCTAGTCTGCAGTCTTTCACGGGTCGACGTTTCCGATCTCTATTGCAACTCGTGACGTGACCAGTGCACGTCGGTTTCCAAGGACATGTAATTGAACGAGCGACAGGGAATCTCGATCGCTGTATTGACGACGAACCAGGATGATGTGGAGATCGTCAACAAGGCGCTCCGTGATGCCGGGCATGCGGCGCACTGTCACTGGATCCGGCAATCCGATGCTTTCGATTCGATGCTTCGCAAGGACCGCGTCGAGCTGATCATCCTCAATTGCGACAGCTACCCTGACACCATCCGCCAGGTCATCCGGCAAAAGGACGCCTACCTCCCGGAAGTACCGGTCATCGCGACCAGCCGCTCGGTGGACGAAGCGACGATCGACCAGGCCATGCAGCAGGGTGCCGCGGACCTGGTGTCGATGAAAACGCGGTCACGACTGCAATCCGTGGTCGAGCGCGAACTGCGAGCCTTCCGCGTCGAGCAGGCATTGAATTCCACGCTGCAAAGCGCGACCGGCTACCGCAAGCAGCTCTACCATTACATGCAGGGCTCGACGAGCGCGATCGCCTACGTGCAGGAAGGCATCATCGTCGAGGTCAATCGGGCATGGCTCAGGTTGTTCCAGGTCAAGGAAGCGGACGAGGTTCGCGGCTTGCCGTTGATGGATAACTTCGAACCGCAGAGCCAGGCCGCCATCAAAGGGGCGATCATCGCGACCACAAAAGGCAAATGGCAACCGGGCGAAATACTTCACGCCAAATCGCGCATCGTCGAGCAGGGCAGGGCCGACCTGGAACTCGACTTCCAGCTGGTCGACTTCGGCGACGGCCCGCAAATTCAGGTGCGCATTGCACCGCCGGAAAAGCCGCCGGAGGAACCAACGAAACTGGTGCACGAAGCGCTGAAGCGTGACCCTACGACGTTGTTCTTCAATCGTGCGACGTTCCTCGAGCGCATAACGAGACGGCTGGCCAGTAAGCCGAAATCCGGCATGCATGCACTGGCATACGTCAAACCGGATGACTTCTCGGAAGTGCGCTCGAAGGTCGGGATACTCGCAACTGAAGAGGTTCTGTCGCAGTTCGCCGAGGAACTGCGAAAGCGCTTGCACCCGCGTGATGTGGCCGGCCGTTTTGAGGGCACGGTCATCATGGCGCTGCTGGAACGCGGCAACGAGCGCGATGCCGAGGTCTGGGGCCAGCAGCTCGTGGATCACATGAATGCGCACAAATTCAGGATCGGCGACCAGACCGTGCAGCTGACCTGCACCGTCGGAGTCTGCGCCGTCAGCGGTATCTATTCGAGCCTCGACGAGCTGGTGGCTGCCGCCGCCGAAGCACATAAGCTCGGCAAGGGCGCCGGTGGCAACACGGTGCGCCTGAGCGAATCGGCGGATGCTGACACACGCTTGCGAAAGCACGATGCGATCTGGGTCAAGCGCATCAAGGAAGCCCTCAAGGACAGCAGGTTCCGCCTCGCCAACCTGCCGATAGCCGGGCTGCGCAGCGACACGGTCAAGATGTACGACATGCTGGTCCGCATGATCGACGAACAGGGCAGTCCCATACTTCCGTCGGAGTTCATGCCGGCCGCGGGTCGCAACAACCTGATGAAGCTGATCGACCGCTGGATCATGGCGGCATCCATCAACTTCGCGTTCGAGGAAAAGGCAGACCGCGTTTTCGTCCGGCTGTCGCGGCAATCGATGCAGGACTCGCAGCTTGGCGACTGGCTGAAGAAAGAGCTGACGAAGAAGGACATCAAGCCGTCCGTAATCGTCGTTCAGATTCCGGAACAGGAAGCGGCAAAATACATCAAGCAGACCCGCGATACCATCGAGCAGTTTCGCAAGCTGGGCTTGCGATTCGCCCTCGAGCACTATGGCGTCGACAAAAACCGCTTCCAGATTCTCGACATACTCAAACCGGACTACATCAAAATCGACGGCGAGCTCATGCACGCGTTGACGACCGACATGCAGTTGCAGGAAAGCGTGCGGCAACTCTCTGCAGCCGCAGAGCAGAGAAAAATTGAAACGATCGCCGAACGGGTGGAAAACGCCAACGCGATGGCGGTGCTGTTTCAGCTTGGCGTGAACTACATGCAGGGTCACTACGTACACGAGCCCGAGGTCATCCTGCAGGAAGCGGTCAATGTGACCAAGACCACTCTCGAGGCCATCGCCAACAGCTAGCGAAAGTGTGACGCTCCTCACACTTCGGGGCCAAATTCACAGGCGGCATGCCCCCCGGATTTCAAAATATTGATTCAGTGCGTATACAGCACCGGCGCCGTTCAATAGCCTTTCACGTCATATGCGCATCCCAGCGCCTGGCCGGATTGACCAGTGACGAGGTATCAGACGGTGAGCACCGCTACCGGAAAGAAGAACAGAAAATCGAAAATGCACGGGGGTAGGGGTATGAAGCAGATCCTGCCGGCATTGACCGTCGTAGGCGGCGCCTGCAGCCTGGTCGCGGGACCTGCGCTGTCTCTCGAACTGGGCGAACTGACCATCGAATCAAAACTCGGGCAACCGCTGCGCGCCAGCATCGCCTACGTATTGCAGCCACACGAACAACTGCATGACTATTGCATCTCCCTGAAGCCCGGACCGACCGACAGCGGGCTGCCCGCGTTGTCCAGGGCAGCGATCGCGTTGGGTGACGATGCGATACGATTGACGGGAACCATACCCGTACGCGAACCGATGCTGGGTCTGCAGGTCTCCGTCAATTGCCCGTATACGCCCAATCTGCAGCGCGAATACGCCATGTTCTTCGATCCCTTGTCTGTGACAGACGAAGCCGTGACAGAGGAGGCTCCACCGATTGAGGAGCCTGCTGCGGCGTCCGCGGCAACCGAGGCGCGCACGGCTGCCCGGTCACCGACACAGCGCACGGCAACGACGGTAGCAAGGCCTGCGCAACCCATCGCTGCCGCCAGCCGCCACCTGGTGCAGCCGGGGGAAACGCTTTCTGAAATCGTTGCCAGGATCAGCGATCGGCCACCGGGCCTGTGGCCCGCGGTCTACGCAGTGTTCAATGCCAATCCGCAAGCTTTTATTGACGGCGACATCAACCTGATCAAGGCCGGCAGCTGGCTGACCATCCCGGACCTCCATGCGGCACTCGGCCGGGACGCCGCCTCTCCTGCCGTCCGGGACACGAATCGGGCTGAAACGCCGGCCGCAACGCCTGCCGCTGAAAGTTTCGCGGCCTACGACGGCCCGTCCGCACAGGCAACGGTAAGGCAGAACCGGTTCGACTCCGGCTTCACATCTGAAGCGGCGACAGTAAAGACTGCTCCGTCCGCCTCAGCGGAAACCGCAGCCATTGCGCCAGCACCGGACACTACGATCCAGGTCGAGAACTACGACCTTCGAGCGGGTGACATCGTACTCGGTGACGATAGCCCGTTCGTTTCGGCGGACGTCGACCCCGCGCAGCCGCAGCAACCGATCGTGACGCCGGATAGGACGATCTCCCCACGATTGGCAGTCCGTGACGCGGGCGGAGTACAGAATCGGTCCTGGTCGTTGCTCGCCTGGCTGGGCGGTGCCGGCGTGGCCGTGTTCCTGGGGCTGCTGCTTTTCGGCCGTCAACTTCGCGAGAAATTCGGTTCCACTCCGATAGCCAGGGCCCCTGCCCGGACGCCTGAACGGCGCCGCCCGGAGCCGGAGCCCGTGGCTGCTGCCCCCGCCGCCGTGGATTTCGACTTCGATGGCGATTCCGGCGACCATCCGACGATGTCGCTCGATGCCGACCTGGGCCTTGGTACAGGCCTGCGCCGCTCCACCGACATCGATGTTGCACAGGACTTCGGTTTTTCCGCCCGGCACGATTTCGCGCAGGAGGTGGACCTCGAATTCCCGGAAGGCGCGGATTACGAACCGGACCAGCCGACCACCGACATCATTCCGCCGCACCGCATGGCGGAACCGTCGATCCTCGAGAGCGAAATTCCGCCGAGCGATGATGACGATGAGTACGACCTGTCGATGATCGTCGATGCGACGCGCGAGCCAATCGTCGATACCCATTTGACTGCCAAGGACCTCAAGGCTGTGCCAGTCGGCATGAGCGATGAGGACGACGAGTCAGGGGAGTACACGCTGAGCCGCGAGGTCGATTACAAGATTCTCGAGCAGGATTACCAGGAAGAATTCACGACTACCCAAGCTCTCAACGCAGAAATTGCCCGGGCCGCCATGGAACTCGCACACAGCATGGCCGGCAAGGGCCAGCGGGACGACACGGCAGAATTGCCGCGCAACCGGAGGGCCATGGACTCGCGAGACGACAGGACGGCGGAAATGCCGGGCCGCACAGGGCTCGAGATCACGGCCGAGCTGGCCGGCAATGTTGACGCAGGTGACGCCGTCAACGACGACCTGATCGGCGATCTCGACGACACCGGCGTCAATGAAGAGCTAACGGCGGAATTGCTGCAGGACGACCATGATGTCACCGCCGAAATGGCGGTCGAGGGCGGCCGCGTCAATACCAAGCAAAAACGCGTCTCCTGAAATCCGCGCAGCTGTCGCACGGCACGGCAGACGACAGTCAACAGCGGAGCAAGCGCGGCCGACCCGGCGAGGTCCTCGACGGGATGGCTCCCTGCGGTCCGCTTAATTCCCGTCGAGGACCTCCCCGCGCCAGCCGCGCCCAAACGTAGCGAGCGGTTCCGACTCGTTGGCACGTCGCGTCAGCCTGCTGCGAGGACAGTCACCGGGCGGGTCGTTTGTGGGAATTAAGCGGACC
>DATICC010000289.1:0-2401 GCA_035457045.1 Woeseiaceae bacterium
GAGGCGGTATACATCGAGGACGGGCGCGCGGTATTTCGCTTTCACAATGTCGAGGAGCAACTGTCCGCCGCCGAGGAGTTACGTCCACAGTTTCAAAGCGAGGCGACGGTCGCGTTGACGCTGGCGCCGAAGCTCCCGGCGTGGCTCCGGGAGATCGGCCTGCGACCGATGAGCCTCGGTCTAGACTTGCGCGGCGGCGTTTACGTACTGCTCGAAGTCGACATGGAAGACGCGATCGCGAGTCGCCTCAACGGCTACCAGCAGGATCTCGAGAACCGTCTTCGCGATGCGCGCATTCGCCATCGAGTAGACGTGGACAATGGCGCCATTGCCATCCGCCTCCAGTCCGAAAGCGATGTTGAAGCCGTCCGCGACATCGTGCAGGAGGCCGATCCGGAATTGCTGGTCATCGATGGAACGGATGGGCGGTCACTGCAGCTGCGCATGAGTGAAACCCAGGTCCGGGCACGCCAGGATTTCGCCATCGAACAGAACATAACGACCTTGCGCAACCGTGTCGACCAGCTCGGCGTTTCCGAGCCGCTGGTGCAGCGGCAAGGCGTCGACCGCATCGTCGTGCAGCTGCCCGGCGTGCAGGATCCGAATCAGCTCGACGAAATTCTGACGGCAACCGCCACGCTGGAATTCCGGCTGGTGGACACCGATGGCAACAGCCCGGGTTCGCGGCGTTACCCCGGTCGCGAAGGCATACCCTCGCAGATTCTGAAACGCGACGTCATCGCGTCCGGCGACCAGATCATTCATGCCGAGGCGGGCTTCAGTGAAGGCCAGCCCGCCGTGTTTATCACGCTGGATGCCGCCGGCGGCGAAAAGATGCTGGAGACCACGCGAGTCAACGTCAACAAGCCCATGTCGACGGTGTTCATCGAAACACGCCGGGAGCCGGTCACCGTCGATGGCGAAACGCGATACCGCACCGTGCGCAGCGAAGAGATCATCAATACGGCAACGATACGCGGCGTATTCAAGGACCGCTTCCAGACGACCGGCCTGACGCCGGTCGAGGCGCGGGACCTTGCCTTGCTGTTACGCGCGGGCGCGCTGGCCGCGCCGGTTTACAAGGTGGAGGAAAGGACCATCGGCCCGAGCCTCGGACAGGACAACATCGACCGGGGATTCAATGCCGTTACCGTCGGTTTCCTCGCGGTCGTCCTGTTCACCGTCATCTACTATCGCTGGTTCGGTGTGATTGCGGGCATCGCGCTGTTCAGCAACCTGATATTCATCATTGCACTCCTGTCGTTGCTGCAGGCATCGCTCACCTTGCCTGGCATCGCCGGCATCGTGCTGACGGTGGGCATGGCCGTCGACGCGAACGTACTGATATTCGAGCGTATCCGCGAAGAGCTTGCGGGTGGTACGCCTCCGCAGGGGAGCATCACGGCCGGTTACGAGAAGGCCTTTTCCTCGATTGCTGATGCCAACATCACGACTCTCATCGCGGCTGTCGTCCTGTTTGCGTTCGGCACCGGCCCGATCAAGGGATTTGCCGTGACGCTGTCGCTGGGCATACTGACCTCCATGTTCACCGCCATCGTCGGTACACGGACCATCGTCAATCTTGTCTTCGGCGGACGCCGAATTTCCACGGTTCCGGTGTAATCCGATGGTCTTCAAACTGGTCAAGGACAACACGTCCATAAATTTCCTGGGCCCCAGGCGGCGCGCGGTTGCCGTTGCCATATCGGCTATCGCCGTTGTGGTGTCGCTGGCCTTTATCTTTAGTCGCGGCCTCGATTTCGGCATCGATTTCACCGGCGGTGTGTTGCTCGAAGTTGGTTATCCTGAGGAGGCCGACGTGAACCGGATTCGCGGCATCCTGCAGGAAGCGGGATTTGCCGATGCGCTGGCGCAACGTTTCGGTCCCGCGACCGACGTAATGTTGCGCCTGCCGCCGCAGGAAAATGCCGATCCGGACGAGATTCGGCGTCGGCTCCAGGCAGCGTTGTCCGCGGACAATCCGGCGGTGGAGCTGCGCCGCGTGGAATTCGTCGGCCCCCAGGTCGGCCGGGACCTTACGGAACAGGGCGGCCTGGCCATCATCTTCACCCTGCTGATGATCTTTGCCTACGTGATGTTCCGCTTTCAGTGGAAATTCGCGGCCGGCGCCGTCGTCGCGCTGATGCACGATGTGATCATCACCGTGGGCTTCTTCTCGATATTCTGGTTGCCGTTCGACCTCTCCGTCGTGGCCGCGGTGCTTGCCGTCATCGGTTATTCGCTGAACGACACGGTCGTGACTTTCGACCGGATCCGCGAGAATTTCATCCGCCTGCGCGGCACCAGCGCCGTCGACTCGATCAACCGGTCAGTCAATGACGTACTCTCGCGCACCATCGTCACCGGCATAACCACGCTGATCGTGCTGGTCGCACTGTTG
>DATICC010000290.1:0-7813 GCA_035457045.1 Woeseiaceae bacterium
AACTGTGTGACCCGCGCATCGTGTTGAAACAGGTGCCAACGATCTATCCGTCGGGCGGCGAGGACCAGCTCGTTCAGCTCGTCACCAATCTGGAGGTGCCGAGCGGCGGGTTGCCAACGGATGTGGGCTGCGTGGTTCATAATGTCGGCACGGCCGCGGCAATCTATCGATGGATACGGGACGGCGAGCCGCTCGTTTCCAGGATCACCACGGTGACCGGCGACGGCGTTGCCTCGCCGGTGAATGTCGATGCTCGCATCGGCACACCGGTGTCGGAGCTGATTGCACTGGCCGGCGGCTATACCGACAGGGCCAACCAGCTGATCATCGGTGGCCCGATGACGGGCAAGTCCGTGACCACGGACCGGGTGCCGCTGGTAAAGGCGAGCAATTGCATCCTGGTACTCTCCGAGGTCATTCCGCCGGACGCCGAGAAGCCGTGCATACGTTGCGGTGAATGCGCGGTCGTTTGCCCGATTCGCTTGCAGCCGCAGCAGCTCTACTGGTTTGCCTGCTCGGACAACGAAAAACAACTTCGCGCGCACGGCCTGACAGACTGCATCGAATGCGGCTGCTGCGACCTGGTCTGCCCCAGCCACATACCGCTGACCGCCGATTTTCGCCGGGCCAAAGCGCGCATGCGCGAACTGGCGGATGAGAAAGCGCGGGCCGAACGTGCCAGACTGCGCTTCGAAGCACGCACGGCCCGGTTGCAGCAGGAGCAGGCGCAACGGGAAAAGGAGTTGGCCGGGCAGAAGCAGGCCGCATTGCGGGCGGGACCCGATGCCATCCGTGAAATACTCGAACGCAACCGCGACAGGACTCGCGAGGACGACGAGGCCTGACAGTATGGAATTCGAACGACGCGATGCCCCTTTTGTTACGCCGTCCACGGACGTCGCCGCGGTTATGCGGCAGGTCCTGTATGCGCTGATACCGGCCGCGCTGGCCTATGTGTGGTACTTCGGCGCGGGATTCATTTTCAACCTGCTGATCGCCGCCATTTTCTGCGCTGCCGGCGAAGCTGCCATGCTGCGACTGCGCCATCGGCCCGTCGAGCCGGTGCTCGGCGATTTCAGCGCGATGGTCACTGCCGCATTGCTGGCTTTTGCGCTGCCGGCACTTACCCCCTGGTGGGTGACCGCAACTGCCGCACTCTTCGGCATCGTCGTGGCGAAGCACCTGTACGGGGGCCTGGGTTTCAACCTGTTCAATCCGGCGATGGCGGGATACGTCGTGGTGCTGGTGGCGTTCCCGATGGATCTCAACCTCTGGACAGCACCCCGAATCGGCGACCTCGACTATCACTACCTCACCCTGTATGAAACCGCGCGTTACACCTTCACGGGAACGTTTCCCGATTACCTGAGTTATGACGCGATCAGCCGCGCGACTCCGCTCGACGTAGTCAAGGCCGGCCTCAATTCGATGAGCACGTTCGACGAGATGCGAACTTACCCGATGATGGGCGATTTCGGCGGACGGGGATGGGAATGGATCGGCAACTTCACGGCCATCGGCGGCGCCTGGCTGCTGCTGAAAAAGATCATCCGCTGGCAGATCCCGGTTGGCGTCCTGAGCGGGCTGCTGCTGCCGGCCGGACTCTTCTACTTCTTCGATCCCGCCGTACACGCCAGTCCCGGCTTCTACCTGTTCAGCGGCGGCACCATCCTGGGCGCATTCTTCATCGCGACAGACCCGGTCACGGCGGCGACCAGCCCGCGGGGGCGACTGTTTTACGGATTCGGCATCGGGTTTCTGATCTACGTAATCCGGCGCTGGGGCAGCTACGCGGACGGCGTGGCATTTGCCGTACTGCTGATGAACATGGCGGTACCCGCGATCGACTACATAACGCGCCCGCGCATCGTCGGGCACCCGAAGAAAAGCCGGGGATTGCGATGAGCGGTGAGAAACCCAATCCTCCGTTGTGGAGCAGCGCGTTGATACTTGCGGTGCTCGCCGCTGTTTGCACGGCACTGGTCGCGGTCACGCAACGTACCGCTGCACCTCGCATTGCGGCCAACGAGCAAGCGTATCTTGAACAGAGCCTCGCGCCGGTCCTTGCGGGGTTGTCCTATGACGGCAAGCTCTCCGAATCGACGCTGATCATACCGACCCCGCATTCCCTGCCGGGCGGCGAAGCGGTCAGCGTATACCGCGTGTTCGCCGATGATCAGCCTGTAGCAGCACTTTTTGTCGTCACCGCACGCGACGGGTTCACCGGTCCGATCAAATTGCTGGTCGGGATCGCGGCCTCGGGTGCGCTTACCGGCGTCCGCGTCCTCGAACACAAGGAAACCCCCGGACTCGGGGACCTGATCGATTCCTCCCGCTCCGACTGGATCCTGCAATTCTCGGGCAGGTCCCTGGCCGACCCGGACGTATCGCGCTGGGCCATCCGGCGCGACGGTGGTGAGTTCGATCAGCTCACCGGCGCATCGATCACGCCCCGCGCCGTGGTCAAGGCGATCAAGGAAACGTTGCTATACTTCGATGCGCACCGCAGCGAGGTCTTTGCGAGGAGCGGCGAAACGGCGGATGCGGGAGCGGAGCAGGAATGAGCACGAGCAGCGACAGCTTTCGATCCGGCCTGTGGACCGACAATCCAGGCCTCGTACAGCTGCTCGGCCTCTGCCCCCTGCTCGCCGTCACCGGAACGTTCGTCAACGGGCTGGGTCTCGGGTCAGCCACGCTCTTGGTACTGGTTCTGTCGAATGCGCTGGTGTCCGCGACGCGCCGCTTCATCCGACCCGAAATACGCATACCCATGTACGTGCTCATCATCTCCAGCCTGGTTACCTGCATCGAGCTGGTCGTCCTCGCCTGGTTCCCCGGCCTGGGGCGCTCGCTCGGCATTTTCATTCCGTTGATCGTGACCAATTGCGCAATAGTCGCCCGCGCGGAGGTGTTTGCATCGCGAAACGCAGTACTCGCGAGCGTGCGCGATGGCCTCGCCATGGGTGCCGGTTTTGCGCTGTTGCTGGCCGCGCTCGGTGCATTTCGCGAGCTCATCGGACACGGTTCGATCTTCGCACGCCTGGACATGCTGTTCGGCGGCGAACCGCTGCGCGGACTGGCACTCGTCGATGGCGGGTTCCTGCTCGCCATACTGCCGCCCGGAGCGTTCATCAGTCTGGCACTTTTCATCGCGGGCAAGAACGAACTCGATCGAAGGCGGCAACAGAAACTCTCGCAGCTGCAGCGCCGATCGGCCTAGCCGTTGAACAAGGCAAAGCGCATCGCCATTTTTACGCGGCTGCGAGACAGAAATCCCGATCCGCGAACCGAACTCGACTACGGCACACCGTTCGAGTTGCTGATCTCCGTCATACTGTCGGCGCAGGCGACGGATGTCGGCGTCAACAAGGCCACGGCGCTCCTGTTTCCGGTGGCCAGGACGCCGCAGGCGATACTCGACCTCGGTTTGCGCGGACTGAAAAAGTACATACGCAGCATTGGCCTCTACAATAGCAAGGCAAGGAACATCATCGGGACCTGCCGCATCCTTGTGAAAGAACACAACGGCGAGGTGCCGCGCACCCGGGGGGAACTCGAGGCCTTGCCCGGTGTCGGTCGCAAGACCGCAAACGTGGTCCTGAACACCGCTTTCGGTGTACCAACGATCGCCGTGGACACGCACATATTTCGCGTTGCCAATCGCACCGGGCTCGCGAAGGGAAAAACACCGCTCGAAGTCGAGATGCGGCTGACGAAGCTGACGCCGGAGGAATTTCGCAAGAACGCGCATCACTGGCTGATCCTGCACGGCCGCTACGTGTGCAAGGCGCGAAAGCCGGACTGCCCGGTCTGCCCGATCGCCGATCTCTGCGAATACGCGCACAAGACCCCTCGCAAGGAAGCAGCATGATCTTCGGCCAGGACAGGGATGAGCTCAGGCGCATGTACAGCGATGCCTGGGCCACGGCACGACGCGGAATGCCGCTCTCGCCCCTTGCCGCTCAGATCGTACGGGTGATTGAAGAACATCCTGAATATCAAGAATTTATCGAGCAATCCTCAATTACTGTCGGGTTCGCTCCGGCTGAGGGGCAGGAGAATCCCTGGCTGCACATGGGCCTGCACCTCGCGATCCGCGACCAGGTCGCCACCGATCGTCCTGCCGGCATACGGGCGATCTTCGAGCGGCTGGCCGGCCGTTTCGGCGACTCCCACGAGGCGGAACATGCCATGCTCGAATGCCTGGCCGAAACCCTGTGGGAAGCCCAGCGAAACCAGGCGCCACCGGACGAGCGTCGCTACCTCGAGCGCCTGCTCCAGCTCCCGGAGCGCGCCCGGTCGCCGGCTCGCGGGTAATATTCCGTGTCGTGCACAGGTCTGGAAAGTATCCATCGCGTATAGCATCAGATATGCCACAGGAAAAATCACAGTTTCCGGTCAGCGGCGCCGGCCTCGGATTGCGTCGCGGCATGATCGACCAGCTGATGGCGGTGCCGCCGGCCCGGATCGATTTCATGGAAGTCGCGCCGGAAAACTGGATCAATGTCGGCGGCAAGCTCGGCAGGAAATTCCGGTTTTTCACCGAACGATACCCGTTCCTCATCCACGGCCTGTCCCTGAGCCTCGGCGCGCCGTCACCGCTGAACGAGGCGCTTCTGAAGGACATTCGAAAGTTCATGGACCTGCACGGGATACGCTATTACTCCGAACACCTGAGCTACTGCGGCGACACAGGCCAGCTCTACGACCTGATGCCGATACCTTTCACGGCGGATGCCGTGAACCACGTCGCCGCCAGGATCGCGCGCGCCCAGGACATACTCGGGCGCCGCATGGCGGTCGAAAACGTCTCCTACTACGCACCTGCCGATACCGAAATGAGCGAGATCGACTTCACGCTCGCCGTCCTGGAGAAAGCCGATTGCGACCTGTTGCTGGATATCAATAACATCGTGGTCAACAGCATCAACCATCGCTACGACGCCAGGAACTTCATGCTGGCGATGCCGAGGGAGCGCGTGCGCTACTTCCATGTCGCCGGGCACCATGTCGAAGCCGAGGACCTGCGTGTGGATACGCACGGCGACGCGGTCAGTGATCCTGTCTGGCAATTGCTGGCCGATGCGTACGCCCATTTCGGGCCGGTGCCGACCCTGCTCGAGCGTGACTTCAACTTTCCGCCGATCAGCGAGTTACTGGACGAGGTCGAACGGGTCAGGCAATTGCAGGCCGCTGCCGGCGCAAGCCCGGAGCGGCGACGGTTGGATGCCGCCCGTGGCTGATTCCGACTCCTTGCTGCCAAAGCACAGCCCCGGCTCGGCAACGGCGGACCGCCTGCCGTTTCAGGACAAGCAATTTGCATTCGCCGCGCACATCCGTGACCCGCAGTCGGTACCGGTGCCGGAGGGAATCGAAGACCGGCGCATGGCGATCTACCGCGAGCTGTTCTTCAACAACCTGCACAAGCTGATCAGCAATACCTTTCCGGTGCTCAGAAAATTGCACACGGCTGAGGATTGGCGTGCGCTGGTGCGCGAATTCATGATGCGCCATGAGGCCCAGACGCCCTACTTCCTGGAGATCCCGAAGGAATTCCTCGCTTTTCTCGAGCATGAGCACGTCGCCCGCGAAAAGGACTATCCGTTCCTGCTCGAACTCGCCCACTACGAATGGGCGGAACTCGCGCTGTCGGTGTCGCCGGAACAGGATGACTTGAGCATTATCGACACCGACGGCGACCTGCTGGCGGGCGTTCCCGTCAAGAGCGTGCTGGCCTGGTTGCTGCAATACCAGTACCCGGTACAACGGATTTCTCCAAGCTTCAAACCCGAAGCTCCCGGGGAACAGCCGACTTTTCTTGCGATCTGGCGCAAACCGGACGACGAGCTCGGCTTCATGGAGCTGAATCTGCTCTCGGCACGCCTGCTCGAGCTGGTCGAATCGAATGCGGGCGCGCACAGCGGCCGGGAGCTGTTGCTGGGGCTGGCCGGAGAGCTGCAGCGCAGCGATGCCGACGTCTTCCTCGCGCATGGCGCCAGCGCGCTGCAGGAGCTCCAGCGGGCCGGCATCCTTGCCGGTACCCGGCGCCGGGTCTGATCGCCCGTTCCACGAATCCCCGATCCCATCCCAGAGGTTGCCACACCATGAACCTGCTTATTCGTGCCCAGTCTTTGCTCGACAAGACCCACGCAGTCGATTTTCTTGGCCCACTTGCGCTCAGGCTGTATCTCGTGCCGGTGTTCTGGGTGGCCGGCACCAACAAACTCGGCGGCATGGAAAACGTCATCGCCTGGTTCGGCAACGACGAGTGGGGCCTCGGGCTTCCGTTTCCGGTCCTGATGGCATGGCTTGCCGTGTCAGCCGAAGTGCTCGGCGCCATCGCACTCCTGGCCGGATTCGCCACGCGCTGGTTTTCCATCCCCCTGATGGTCACCATGCTGGTCGCGGCATTCTCGGTACACGCGAAAAACGGGTGGCAGGCCGTGGCGGATCCGAGGAGCCCGTTTCCGAACGCCGACGTGGCCGGCGCCATGGAGCGCCTGGACAAGGCAAAGGAACTGCTGAAGGATCACGGCAACTACGAATGGCTCACTGAAACCGGCAATTTCGTCGTCGCCAACAATGGCATGGAATGGGCCATCACCTATTTCGTCATGCTGCTTGCGTTGTTCTTTGCCGGTGCGGGAAAACTCAGCGTGGATCACCTGATCGCCCGGAGATTTCAGGCACAGCGCTGATCCGATTGTCCCGCGCAACGCCAGCCGCTAAAGTCCTTGCTCTGACGGCTTACGGAGCGCATCTCGATGAACAGGATCTGCGGGCAGGCTTTGGCACTGACGGTTTCCGCAGTGCTTGTCATCCCGGCGATGGCCGACGGCGATCTGAAATTTGCCGAGTTCGACGATTGTCCACTGGTCAGCGGCGAAGTTATCCGTGATTGCCGCGTCGGGTACCGCACTTTCGGTCAACTGAACGACACCGGGTCGAACGCCATCCTGTTTCCGACCTGGTTCACGGGCACGACAGGCGATCTCGTGAAGTTCGGTTACATCGGCCCGGGCCTGTTCGCCGATTCCGCGACCTATTTCATAGTCACGGTCGATGCCTTTGGCAACGGCGTCTCGTCGTCCCCCGGCAACAGCGAGTCGCAGCACGGTGCCGCGTTCCCGGAATTGCGCATCGCCGACATGGTGCATGCACAACACCGGCTGCTGACCGACAAGCTGGGAATTTCGCAGCTGCACGCGGTCATGGGCGCCTCGATGGGCGGCATGCAGGCCCTGGAATGGGCTGTTCGCTACCCGAACTTCATGAAAAAGATCGTGACGGTCGTCGGCACACCGCGCCAGACGAGTTACGACCTGCTGCTGTGGAACGCGCAGCTCGGCGCTATACAAAACCTCGCGGTCGATGATTACGAGAGCACGATTCGCGTTATCGCTGCACTGGACAACCTGAATGCCTACACACCCGCGTACGTCGCCGGCAATACGCCGGCCGCCGGCTACCAGGAGTTCCTGCAGCTGTCCGTGGACTCAATCAGGCGTTACGGACTGGAGAACCGTGTCCCGCAACTCCAGGCCATGATTCATCACGACATTTCGGCGTCCTTCGGCGGATCCATGGCCGAAGCGGCTGCCGCGATCAGCGCCGATCTGCTGATCGTCGTATCCGCGGAAGACCACATGGTCAACCCGATACCCTCGCGCGAACTGGCTGAGCTGGCCGACGCAGAATTTCTGGAGCTCACCGGCGACTGTGGTCATATCGCTGTGGGATGCGAAATCGAGCGTGTGACCGAGGTCGTCCTGCAGTTCCTGCGGAAACCGGCACAGGATCCGGACAACTGATT
>DATICC010000291.1:0-2106 GCA_035457045.1 Woeseiaceae bacterium
TGCGCAATGATCAGGTTGCGCGCCTGGTCGGACATCAGCGGATTCGCCAGCGGGGTGAAGAAGGTCGTGCCGAAAATGCCCGAAGCCGCGACCTGCTGGCGCACGTTGGTGCTGCTGAAGTTGATACGCGTATAGACTTCCGCGTGTTCGTTGATTTCGAAATGGCCGAGCGCACTGCCGCCGAACCGTTCCATCGGCGTCTGGTAGTAATTGAACGGGTTGAAATTGAATACGCTGCAGTCGGCCGCCAGTGTGCCGTCGTCGCGGAACTGACCAAGGGGTTGGGTGCCGCCTGCGATCGCAACGCGCGTCGGCAGGGTCGTCGTCGATCCGCCGGTCGCCACGGACCCGGGGCCGCCACAACCCGCCGGGGCCGGTGTCGGGCCCTGGCCGGCGAGGAATTCGGCGTAGCCGGCACCGGTCTCGGTCTCGATGCCAAGAAGGCCCAGTGGCCGGTCGCCCAGCAGCACGCCCTCACGATTACTCCAGTTGAGGTTGACTACCGCGTTGCCGCGGCCGTCTGCAACATTCGAACCGACGGTCAGTGACAGGTTGCGGATGTCGCCGTCGTTTTCGTCCGTCACGGTGTAGTAACCGCGCAGGTCGACACCTTCGAAATCGCGCTTCATGATGAAGTTCAGCGCGCCCGAGATGGCGTCCGAACCGTACACGGCCGATGCACCGCCGGTGACGATGTCGATCCGGTCGATAAGGGCCGTGGGAATCGTCGACGTGTCGATGATGCCGTTGGTGTTGTACGGTGTGAGGCGCTTGCCGTCGATCAACACGAGGTTGCGCTGCGAACCGAGTCCGCGCATGTCCACCGTTGCAACACCGACCGTACCGTTGTTGACATTCTGCCCGTCATCCGGCTTGGTGATCGGCAGCAGGCGCAGGATGCGTTCTACCTCGGGCTGCTGTTGTAGTTCGATTTCACCGCTGTCTACCGAATAGATAGGGCTGGATGACTCCACTCCGGGAACCGTAATGCGCGTGCCTGTCACCGTGATCTCTTCGATCTCGGTGGCCTGCTGCGCGCCGGCGGTCGTGGTATAGCCAACCGCCGTTGCCATTGCGCCGACGTACAGTGCCTGTCGGATCGCCTGGCGAATCGCGTTATTACTGTTCATGCACTTTCTCCATATAGGGGCGCAGACTGACCTGCTGTGGCAGATCCCCGCGTCGTTTTCACAGGGTTCTAGTGATTCCTCGCGAGCGTTCGCTACGCCCCGGCTTGTGCCCGGTGGCGCCGCTGAAATTCCGCGAACCACTTTGCTCGTAGCGAAAATCCTACAATCCGACTTGCACACTTTTGATACCGTTTTGGAATGTGCCGGGCTGAAATCCGGCCTTCGGGGACTGCAAAATCAAGAGGATGGGGAACAAATTCCAGAATGCGATGTCAGCGCGGTTCCTTATGCCCCGATTGCTTGTAGCGAAATAGAGACAGTCTTTCCGCATCCCGGGCGGGGACGGAATGAGGCACAAATCAGGAACTTGCGTGTCGCGGCTGCCGACCGGTTCCGTCGTGACGGCGAGAAACCGCATTGCAACTCATGCGCTCAGGCGACAGCGCAGCCTGCGCAATACTCGCCGAACGCAACGCTTGTGGCCCGAAGCGGGAACTAATTTCGGACGAATCTAAGAATTATTCGTCATATAGGAAGAAGGCGCCGGGGAAAGGTGTCAGGTTTATTTAGTCGATGCAAAAGGTCCGGAGTGGTATTCGCAATTCAGGAAAAGGTGTCAGGTTTATTTAGTCGATGCAAAAAGTCCGGAGTGGTATTCGCAATTCATGTCGATTAAATAAACCTGACACCTTTTCCGACACCTTTTCCCAGGCACTTTTTTTCTCAGGATTTTTCCTGCATGCGGCGGATCTTGCTGCGCACCCTGGCCCAGAGCCGATCGTCGCCGTAACGACCTTTTTGCCGGTGGCGGATGCGATATGCGCCCGGAATATCGAGCGGCACGCCGCCGGTTCCCATCAGCCAGCGGAATGTTCGATCTTCATATGCCTTGGACCATTGATCGACCGGCCGCTGAAAGAATTTGATCTGTTCGCAATAACCGCAGGCTCGCGCGACGTCGCCATGCACGATCTGG
>DATICC010000292.1:0-2294 GCA_035457045.1 Woeseiaceae bacterium
AACCCGGTAGATGCCGCCGACCGTGAACCGCCGCGTCCTCGGCATGACGCCTGCGGGTGTAACCACGCCCTCCGCCAGCGTTACCGTGACCTTGTCCCCGACCCCGGCACGCAGCGCAGCAGCAAGTTCGCTGCCGAGAACGATGGTGAATGTGCCGGGCTGCAAAGCTTCGAATGTGCCCTGGATGGCCACGGAGACGATACCGGATACGGTGGATTCAAGGGTCGGATCAATGCCGCGCAACTCCGCTCCGCTCAGTTGTCGCCCGGACACCAGCAATCCCTGCCCGTCGACATACGGCGCAGCAGCCACCACGTCAGGATTTGCCACGGCGTTACGCACGTGACCCGGCCAGTCCGAAAGCGTGCCGAGAGGGTCCTCGATCGTTGCGTGCGCTGACATCACCAGCAGGCGTTCGCGCAACTCGCGCTCGAAGCCATTGACGACCGACAGGACGACGATCAGCACGGCAACCGCAATTGCAATTCCGCCGATCGAAATAGTGGATATCAGCGATACGAAACCGTTTCGGCTTTTCGACCGCACATAGCGGCCGCCCATCCAGCATTCGAACCAGTGCAGCATGGTGCTATTCGTATCGCAACGCAGACGCAGGATTGACCTTCGCCGCACGCCGTGCCGGGTACAGGGTCGCGAGCGATGTCAGGAGCAATGCCGCGATCGCGATCACGACCACATCCTGCATCCTGAGCACGGACGGTATGGCGGTCACGTAATACACATCGCCGGGCATGATCTGGAAGCCGAAAAGCCGTTCGATCGCCGGTGCCAGGACCGGTACGTAGGCTGCGAGGACGATGCCGCTCAAGACGCCGAAAAGCACTCCGGCCCAGGCGATCGCCGCTCCCTGGATGAAGAAGATGCGCACCACCCCGCCCGGGTCCATGCCAAGGGTGCGCAGAATGGCGATATCGCCGGTCTTGTCGGTGACGACCATCACCAGGCTGGCAACTATATTGAACGCCGCAACACCGATGATCAGCGACAAGATCAGCGACATCATCATTTTCTCGAGGCGGATAGCGCGAAAGTAACTGGCGTTCTCGACGGTCCAGTCGGAGCTGGTCAGGCCCTGTGCGAGCCCGGTCCTGAGCCTGGCGGATATGGCAGGAGCCGAGAGTACGTCGGCGCCGAGGTAGCGTACCCCTGATACGCGATCACCAAGGGACAGCAGTGACTGCGCATCGCTCATGTGCACGAGGGCCAGCGATGCATCGTGGTCCTGCACGCCGGCCTCAAACACGCCCCGCAACACGAAACGTTCCAGTACCGGCTCGAGCGAACCGTGGCCGTCGGGCCGCGGGATCAGCAGGACGACGCCGTCGCCCATGCGCGCGCCGAGATCGAGCGCCAGCAGACGTCCGAGGATGATGCTCCTCGAACCTGCCTGCAGCACCCCGAGACCGCCCTCAATGAAATTGATGGTCGCGCCGGAGACCGCAAGCTCCTCTTCCGGCAGCACGCCGTTGACCAGCACCGCCCGCAGGCTCTTGCCGGTACGCACCATGCCTTCCATTTGCACGTACGGGGCGGCGGCAACCACACCGTCCGCAGCGAGCAACTGCTGTTGCACCGAGGCCCAGTCCCCAATGCTGCCGTCGTCACTGCTGTAATCCGCACTGACGCTGCCGTGCGCCGTCATGCTGAGCAGGCGGTCCCGCAATTCGGCCTCGAAGCCGTTCATGACCGACAGAATCACGATCAGCGCAGCAACCCCAAGCGCAATGCCCGCGAGCGAGATCAGGGTAATAAAGGAGACGAACCGGGTACGTCGCTTGGCCCGCAGGTAACGCAGGCCGACAAACAGTTCAACTGGCTTGATCATCGGCCGCATTAAACCACATTCAATTGTGACCGGGCCGCTTTCCAATAGTGAGAACCAGGTCCGGAACTGCCCTCCCTGCTGCGTGTAAAACGCTGTTATTCAACTGTTTATGGTCCGAAGCGCGATGTTATAGTCGCAACAACCGATCCGGAGGGCCCGCTATGGCCAAACTCACTGTCCTGATTGCCGCTGCCGGTCTCCTGTCCGGCGCAGCTGCCGCAGATACCCTGCAAATGGGCGGCACTGAAAATGCGGCCCGGTTCGAACAACCGGGCAAACCGACTCGCGGCATGACCGAGGCCAGCGTCGAGTCGACCTATGGCAAGCCGAATTCGAAACAGCCTGCCGTCGGTGACCCGCCGATAAGCCGCTGGGAGTACAGCGAGTTCGTCGTGTTTTTCGAGTACGACAAGGTCATACACGCCGTCAGCCGCCGCCGCTGACACGA
>DATICC010000293.1:0-3787 GCA_035457045.1 Woeseiaceae bacterium
GTCTTCACGGTCCCCGGCGACGGCTGCATCGACTACGCGAGCGTACTCGCACCCCTGCGTGCGGCAAACTACAGCGGCTGGCTCGTCGTGGAAGCGGAGCAGGATCCCGCGATCGCGGACCCCGTCACCTATGCAACAAAGGGCTACGCAACCCTCAGCCGCCTGACCAGCAGTGGGCTTGCGCTGTAGGAACCAGCAGTGCTCGCGACCGCGGCCTTGATCCCGTGCTGCACGCCGGCGACCCGCCGCCTTGAGTTGCCGCCGCGCTACCGGCTGGCAATGCACCGGTATGCCCTTCGAGCGAATTAAGATTTCTGAGTGAGAAGGGCATACCGGTGCGGTGCCAGCATTGCGGGGTCATGGCTCAGTCGAGCTGCAATGCCTGTTTCACATCCGTCCAAGAAACGAACTTGAAGTTCTGCGGTTCCTCCGGCGCGATGTTGCGGCCGTCCTGCACGACCATGAGGCCGTCGGGATAAGCCGGGCCGAAGGCTGCGCTGGATACGTCGAGGCCGTCCGTTTCCGATGCGCCGTCGATACCTGCCGCGGCATTGGCGACGATGTGGAAGCGCCCGACGTAGGCGTTGTCACCGTCGCGGCGGTACAGGGCATAGTTGTCCGCACCCTGGTTCGATACCACTAGGTAACCGGTACCATCGGGACCCTCCCACAAGGCCAATCCCTCGACGTCGTCCGTCAGTCGCCCGTCTTCCGTGTTGTCAATTTGCGTGCGTGCATCACCGCCATCCGGCTCCGCGGAATATTTCCAGAGGCCGACATCTTCCTCTGCGACGTACAGGTAGCCGGAATCGTCGTCGGCGACACAACCCTCTGCCTGCGTGCCCACGACGAACTCGCGAACCTGCTCGACGCTCACCTTGCCGCTGCCGTCGTCGGACAACCGCCATTGACGGAACATGCCCTGGTTACTTTCATTGATGAACACGTAAAAGTCGCCGGATTTGCGGCTCCTGTACATGCACAAACCATACGGGTCGTGGAAGCCGGTAGCCAGCACCCCGGCCGCGACATCGACCAGCCGGCGAAGGGCAGCATCGATGCGGTACACCGCGATGCTGTCGTTGCTGCGATTGCTGGCGGTAACCAGGGTGACAGCCTCACCCCCGAGCGGGAAGTCATAGCGCAGGTCGACGTTGTTCATCTTGCCGTCGGGCAAGACCTGCAGGGTCCTGCCATCGAGGTCGAAGACGTGCAGGCCGGCCTGTTTGTTGGTGCCGATTACCAGGCTGAGTGAAGGATCGGCGGGATGCAGCCAGATTGCCGGATCGTCCGCGGCATCACCGAAACTCGGCATCACGTCCGTCTCGACACGGGGACGAACGACGGCGACCTGCGCAGGATCCGTTTGCGTTGTCGCTGACCTCAATCCGGCCGCCGCGGCAAGCGTGTTCCAGTCAAGCAGCTTGAGGTTGGGCCCGCCGCCGTTCGCCGACTCATCGGCTATCGCCAGCATGCCGCCGGCATGACTCGCGTCCAGGGGGAGAGCTGTGACCGCGAGGCCCTCAGGTTCGCCGACGCCCTCGACCACGAAGCTTGCTTGCCGCTCGCCATCGGGAAGCGCGTACACAACGATCCGGCCCCCGGATGCATCGGCCACCAGCAGGTAGGACAGCTCGGCATCGACCGGGTAGATGGCAACGCCCTTCAGGTCATCACCGAGCGTACCCCAAGGCGCGCGCACATCGACCAGCTCGCGCGTGGTATCGCTTTCGGGTTCCGCTCCGAAACGCCAGATACCGGTTGATTCCTCGCTCACGTACAGCATGCCGTCGCGGGGATCGACGGCGCAAAAACTGCTTCCTTTACCCGAGGGTATGCTACGCAACAACTTTGCCACGACATTGCCGTCGGTCTCGAATAACTCGTAGTGGAAGATGGCTCCGCCATCGGTAGTTGCGTACAAATAATCGCTGCCGGAAAGCCTGCTGCGATACCCACACAACCCGGTCAGCTCATCGCGCAGCGCAATCGGTGCCGGCATGACGGATTGCAAGGCGAGTGACCGCGGATCGAAAACATACGCGCCCGTGGTCGAGGTCGCGGCATCGTAGGCGATCACGAGCTGCTGCCTCTCGCCGCCGAGCGCGAAGTCGGGAACGAGCATCACGAGGCCGGCTTCGAGCGTGGCCACGGCTGCCTTGCGGGCGCCCGATACCGAGTAAATTTCAAGCCCGGCAATGCCGGCCGCTGCAAGGATGAAACTGCCGGACGCATCGTCCGACCAGAACACGGCGTTGACCGGTGCGGCATGTTCGACGGCGTCCGACAAGCTGCCGGGTGCCACGGTGATCGCGCTGCCGTCGGGCTCGACAACGGCCGGTACGCTGTCCACGGACCGGTTGCAGGCCACAACGAAGATGGCCAGGATTATTGTCAAGCCCTTGTTTCTCATGGTTTTTCCTCTGTGCCTGAAGCCAGGACAGTGCGTCAAGGCTGGAATATGTATTTTACTTTCTATTATAATCGAATGAAAATTTCAAATCGTAATGGCCGGCGGACCCGGGCGGCTGGCCCGCCGCAATCGGTCAGGTGATTCGACTACCCACTGTCATGACAGCGCAGGATACTTGGCCGACCGTGCGAAAACTCTTGCAATTGTTTGCCACCGGAGCCGACCAGCCGCCGATCACCGATCGCGCCGCGGTTGATTCGCTCTTCCGCCATCATCGCATGCGCATCCTGGTGGCGATCACGCTGGGTTACGGCCTTGCCTACACCTGCCGGCTCGCCCTGTCGGTAGTGAAAAAACCGCTGATCGATGAAGGCATCTTCACGCCCATCGAACTCGGCCTGATCGGTTCAGCGCTGTTCTATGCCTACGCCTGCGGCAAGCTGGTGAACGGCTTTCTCGCCGACCACGCGAACATGAAGGTGTTCTTCGCTTTCGGCCTGCTGCTTTCCGCGTTCGCCAATATAGGCATGGGCTTTTCCACCGTACTCCCGGTCTGCGTGGTGCTGTGGGCGCTGAACGGCTGGTTCCAGGGTTACGGCGCACCCGCCGGCATCGTCACGCTGGCGAGCTGGTTCAGCAACCGCGAACGCGGCCGCTACTACGGCATCTGGAGTACCGCGCATTCGCTCGGCGAAGGCCTGACCTTCGTGGTGGTTGCGGCGCTGGTCACGGCGTACGGCTGGCGCTTCGGCTACTGGTCGCCGGGCGTACTGTGTGTCTTCGTCGCCGCGGCAATCTACTGGCTGATGCAGGATCGCCCGCGCACACTGGGGCTGCCAGACGTCAACGACTGGCACGGCGATCGGTGGGGTCCACCCGCGGCCCAGGAGACACGCTTCAGCCTGTGGAAGACGCAGCTCTCGATCCTGGTCCTTCCGTCGATCTGGATACTCGGTCTCGCCAGCGCCACGAACTATGTCGTTCGCTACGCGATCATCAGCTGGGGCATTTTTTACCTGCAGGAAGGCCGAGGGTACAGCCTGTTGGAAGCCGGTACGCTGCTGATGGTCAATACGATCGCCGGACTGGTCGGCTGCATCCTGTTCGGCTTCATCTCAGACAAGGTATTCAGCGCACGACGGCCGCCAGCGAACCTGCTGTTCGCGATCGTCGAGATCATTGCGCTCCTGCTTATTTTCTACGGGCCGCAGAACACGGCGATGCTGTATTTCGCGTTCATACTCTACGGCATTGGCCTGAACGGCCTGGTGACCTCGCTCGGTGGATTGTTCGGCTCCGACATCGTGCCGAAGCGCGCCGTCGGCGCGGTCATGGGATTCGTCGGCATTTTTAGTTACATAGGCGCCGGCATGC
>DATICC010000294.1:0-3589 GCA_035457045.1 Woeseiaceae bacterium
GCCGTTCGGGCCGATCAGCCGTTCGGGTTTCACTATTGCGATGGCCGGAGGATCGGACTTCCCGGCCATATGCCAGGCGCCGCCGGCCGCGGCGAGCAACAGTAAGAGAACGACGATCAGTTTTGCCATGTTGGTATTCCAGGGAGATTGATCAGGGTGCCATTGCCCGGCACAGATGGGGCGAGCCTACATCATCGCGCAATGCTGCGAAACGTTGTCGGGTCGCTCAAATCGCAAGCGCGTCACCTGGTCTCCCTAATCTGCGATCGCGCATCCCCGGCAGGGGCGTGGCCAAATGATACTGAAAGCACCGCGCATGTCACCGGCTTCATAGCCCAGGGCGCGGTCGTGCGGATAGTGTTCATTCAGCAGCTCGCGAACGTCGTCTGGAATCGTGGTGCCGTGGCACGTGAGGCATAGACCGCCGGTCGGAATGGCTTTCATGTAACGGAACTGCCCGTCCGGACGAGCCTCGAAAAAGTCCGGCGCGGCGCCTGGGTCAGTCCCCTTGTGTGCGTCGAAATCCTCGAGGACCCCGACCTGCCAATCCCTGGCGAGATTTGCCGGGTTACGCAGCCGCAGGCTGGTTCTGCTGACGGCCGCACCGCGCTCGCGCGAGAGCTCCGACGCGATGGCCGGAGCAAGGTCCTTGCAAACTCCGATTGCGTTGACCGGCCCACCGCTCGCCATCGCAGACTGCAATGCTGCCTGCAGGCGCCCGGCGAAGTCCCGCACGATATCCCTGCTCTCGGCCAGGCGCGGATCGTCATCCGCCGGCGCGGCCATGCCGCCGGCTGCGAGCGACAGAAGGAGAACGACGATCAGTTTTGCCATGTTGGTATTCCAGCCTGTGACATTGATGGGTTGCCCATCAAAAAGGTGTTCGCTTGCTTTTGCTGAAAATAAACCTGACACCTTTCTCCCTGATCGTCAAATAAGCCTGACGCCTTTTTGGTATTCTTGGAGCAGAGAACAAACGCTGCCCTTCTTGAGGAACAAGCTGATGAGCCAGAACAGGACTATTGCTGTCGTTTTGCTGGTGGCCGGGCTGATTGCACTGTATTTCGGGTTCAACGCCACCTCCTCACCGACGGAAGAAATATCCGAGGCACTCACTGGACAGTATTCGGACCGCACCATGCTGTACCTGATTTGTGGTGGGGTTGCGACGATAGCAGGCGTCGTAATGCTTCTCCGGAAGTAGCCCTAACGGGAACTGCACAAATTGAAAGACAGTGCCAGGTTCATTTTCCATGGAGAAGGAGAAAACCTGACAGCATTCGGACACCTTCTTGCAGAGATGTCTTGTATATGTCATCTATAGAGTCGAGGGAGTAATCAAATGCCTTCTGTCCATGTCCGTACTTTGGCACGCCTCATCGCTTTATTGATCAGCACTCTCACTTTTTCGCTGTCTCTGGCGGCGACGCAAAAGCCCGTACTGCACGGCAAACACTGGGTCGCAATAACGGGGAAACCCCTCGCGGCGACCGCTGGCGCCAGGATCTTTCACCACGGCGGCAACGCCGTTGACGCAGCCTGCGCCATGCTGGCCGCGACGACGACCATGTGGGACGTGCTCGGCTGGGGCGGTGAGACGCAGGCGCTAATCTACAACCCGCACAGTAAAGAGGTCATCGGCATCAACGCACTCGGTGTAGCGCCGACCGGGGCGACACCGGAGTTTTTCCGTAACCAGGGCATGGCATATCCGCCGGAGGTCGGTCCGCTGGCCGCGGTGACACCCGGCACCCCCGGGGGCCTGATGGTGATGCTCGCGGAGTACGGCACCCTGAGTCTCGCCGAGGTTCTGGCGCCGGCGATGGAAATGGCGGAAGGCTATCCCATCGAAGCGAGCGCGGTGAACCGCATCGAGCAGAACCGCGCAGAACTCATGAAATGGCCCTACTCCAGGGCCGTGTTCCTGCCGCACGGCGATGACGAACCGAGGGGTCCGGCAGTGGGCGAAGTCTTCCGGCAACCGGATCTGCGAGTAACGCTCGGCAAGCTCGTCGAAGCCGAAAGCACGGCGCTCGAAAAGGGCCTCGACCGCAAAGCGGCAATCTATGCTGCTTACGATCGCTTCTACCGTGGCGACATCGCCGAGGAACTGGTGCGAGCGACGCAGGAACAGGACGGCCTGATCACGATGGAAGACCTCGATCGCTGGCAGGTGCACATCGAAAGACCGGTGAAGACGACTTACCGCGGCATCGAGGTTTACAAGCTGACTACCTGGGTGCAGGGGCCGGTGATGTTGCAGGCGCTGAACATCCTCGAGAACTTCGACCTGGCGGCGATGGGTTACAACTCGACCCGCTACATCCATACGCTGTACCAGGCCATGAACCTCGCGTTCGCGGACAGGGACTTCTATTACGGCGACCCGTACTTTCCGCCGGAAGAGCCTGTCGAGGGATTGTTGTCCAAGGCGTACGCCAAAAAGCGCGCGGCGGAAATCGATCCCGGGAAAAACGATGCGGCGGCAGGGCCGGGAGATCCCTACGAATTTCAGCGCGGCAGCAATCCCTACCTGCATCTCCTCGAGAACCTGCGTTCGCAGAACGTGAGCGGCGCGATGCCGGACGACGAGGGATTCTTCCAGGGCACGACGTCGATACAGTCGGCCGATGCGGAAGGCTGGGTCGTTTCGGTAACTCCGAGCGGTGCATGGATCCCCGCCGTCATTGCCGGCAGGACCGGCGTGGGCTTGAGCCAGCGAATGCAGAGTTTCGTGCTCGACCCGGCCGAGAATCCGTACAACGTACTCGAACCCGGCAAACGTCCGCGGGCCACGCTGACACCCGGCATGGCGCTGAAAGACGGACAGCCCTACCTGTCATTCGCCGTACAGGGCGGCGACTCGCAGGACCAGATGCTGCTGCAGTTCCTGCTGAATGTTGTCGAGTTCGGCATGAACGTCCAGGAGGCGGCCGAAGCGGACAATTTCCTGAGTTTTCAGTTGCACGATTCCTTTGGTGACCACAGGAAGGAGCCCGGCCGGCTTGCGGTGAACGAATCGCTCTCGGAACTGACGCAGAACCAGTTGAGAAAAATGGGTTACGAGGTCGAAACCGGCTTCTATGGCAGTCGCGACAGGACCTCCGGACCCATCAACGCCATCTACTTCGACCGCGAGAATGGCACGTTCCAGGGCGGGTCCAGCAATCACGGGGACGACTACGGCATTGCGTGGTAATACTCTCCCTTGTTATCAGATTACGGTAATGCATCCATGACCAAGACGATGAAGATTCCCACTCTGCTGTTTGCGCACTACCTGGCCGTGTTCCTCTGCGGTTCGCCAGCCTTCGCGCAGCACGACCATGTCGAAAGCGCTGCCCCGCCCGAGCGCCTCGGCACGGTACATTTCCCGACCTCCTGCAGCGCGGCCGTGCAAGCCGATTTCGACCGGTCCGTCGCACTGCTCCATTCGTTCTGGTTTTCCGCCGCCATCGCATCCTTCGAGGACGTCGCTGCGAACGATCCCGGCTGTGCCATGGCCTATTGGGGCGTAGCCATGAGCTGGTGGGGGAATCCTTTCGGCGGCTACCGCTCGCCGCAGGCGCTGGCGAACGGCAAGGCCGCG
>DATICC010000295.1:0-6970 GCA_035457045.1 Woeseiaceae bacterium
CGTGCCCAGCTCAGTCGCCAAATAAACCCGGCACCTTTTTCGCGGTGAATGTCCTTGGCTCAATTATCGGACAGCAGTGATCCAGCGCCTCTTTCGGTTACACCGCCTTTTCCAGCAGGTCGCGCTGGCGGATGTTGGTCACGCCGCGGCAGCGCGCTTTGGCGCGGTACATGGCCTGGTCCGCCGCGCGCAACAGCCCGGTCAGGGTGTTGGCATTGTCCGGGTACAGCGCGAGCCCGATGCTGGCTGCGCAATAGAGCGACTCCGTCCCGATGAGATAGGGCTCCTCCAGCGAACGCGCCAGGCGACTCGCGAGGGTCTCGGCAACCTTGGCATTGACGTCGGGAACCAGCGCCACGAACTCGTCGCCGCCGGGGCGGCCGATGATGTCGACGGATCGCAGGCTGGTACGAAGCCTTTCGGCCGCGATGACCAGCAACTGGTCACCGATCTCGTGCCCGCAGCTGTCGTTGATCTGCTTGAATTCGTTGAGGTCGATGAACAGCAACGCACCCGTTGCGTCATCACTGCTCTCGGACAGCCGGCTCGCCGCATCCCGTTCGAAACCGCGGCGGTTCAGCACACCGGTCAGCGGATCGCTCCAGGCGATGGATTCCATCTGCATTTCCTTCGCCTTGCGGTCCGTCACATCGACGAAGGTCACGGCCACGTCCTCGCCCACCGGCTCGGCGATGATGCGCAGCCATTTGCTGATGCCCCGGGAATCGAGCAGCGCCTCGGTATCGAGAATCTCGCCGCGCTCGGCCGCATCCATCAGCAGGCGCACCAGCGATTCGCCGGCGCGCGGGTCCATGCCGCTGGATGCCAGGGTTATGAGGTCCGCCGCCGTGCGATTGATCATCTTCTCCGTGTCGGTGTGCAGGAAGCGCGCCGCCGCGGCATTGGCGAAAATGCATTTCAGCTCGCGGTTGCCCTCCTCATCGTTAATCCAGCGCAGACGAATGATGCCATTCACCGAGTGATCGATCAGCGTGCGCAGCAGGCGTTCGCTGCTGTTTATTTCGCGCTGTGCGCGTTCGACGTCGCTGACGTCGCGGAACATCAGTACGCGGCCGCTGCGCGAGGCCGTCTTGCCGGTCGAGATATTCGACACCTGCAGGTGCAGGAAGCGCCCCGTGATCGTCATGATCTTCTGCGGCTTGCCCGTGTCGAGCGCGATCTGTACCTCGGGCACTTCGTCGCCGAACACGGACCCGAGCGGCGCACGCAAGGCCTCCTTCTCCGAAATCTTCAGCATTACCTCGGCGCCATGATTCAGGCCGATGATGCGCTGCTGATCGTCGACGACCACGACGGGATCCTGCATGTTCTGGAATACCGTCTCGTAGGCCAGCGGTGTGAATTCGATGATTTGTTCGCCGATGATCAGCCAGGCGTAAACGGGGAGCATCACCGCAAACACAATCGGAATCGTGGATATCGTGTTCGGCCCGATACCGGCGTCGTAAGCGACCGTTGCGATAATTGGCACGAACGCAGAACCGGCGAGTGCCAGCAGCCCGCGCCGGTGTATCGGTGCGACAGCCCGTGAGTGCATGACCAGGGTAAGCACGCCGACCCCTACCATCGTGTAACCGTACGGTGCATGCACGTACAGGTACCACGGCCCCCAGGCCAGCGGCCGGGTGTAGTACTCACCCGCAGCATTCGCTGCCGGCAACTGCCACATGAATTCGTGCCAGGGATTGGTGGCGGCTATGACTATAGACGTAACCGGAACGATCAGCAGCGCGACCACCGCCGTGGCCGGTGTGTGCGCGCCGGTGAACGCGCGAAAGCATATGAGTATCAGCACCGGCACGAACGCCGTACCCAGGAAATGCCCCATCCGACCGACCGAGAAAACGGTGTAGTCCGTCGCGATCAGTTCGATGGCACCGCCCAGCACCCAGACGCCGATGGCGATGAACGTCAGGCCAAGCGGCACACTGCCCAAGTCCCGCGCACCACCGAACAGCCGGGCGCCGAGCAGCATGTAACAGCCGGCGCTGAAGCTCAGAATGACGGGCAAGACGACGGCGACGGTCATAACATGCTGTGTATTCAAGGCCTTTTACAGAATACGAGCGATGTTACTCGTGGCAAAATGCAGAATCTGCGATCTGCTCCGCAGCTTTGGGAGCTGCATTATGTCGCAATTGGTCTGATTTCCACACTTGCACTGCCGGGACCGGACAGGCTCGTTTTCGGCGGCGCGGAATTGGAATACCCGGCTGTCACGGGGTCGAGCACTGATTCAAAGCCTGTAACGGATGCATTGCCATGGCTGATCACGAACCGACAATCAAGATACGCCGCCCGGCGCGTATCCAGACGGACGGCCGCGGGCGTTCGGTCTGGACCGATCCGGTCGATACCGCCGACGAACTCGAACTGGTGTCCACGCAGGCGTTGCGCGTAATCCTGGAAAGCAACGACAAGAAAGCGCGGAAGTCCATCGAAGCGGCCGCGCGCAAGGGCAACGAGGGCGTGCTGGCGCGCAACCCGACATCCGGGACCTTCGAGATCATCGAGGACGAGGACCTGCAGGCGATCCTCGACAACTCCCACGATCTTCCGCCGATGACACGGCCGGCCGACGTGACGTTGGTTCCGCTCAATGAGGACCCGGGCGTCGAGCTGTCACTGGTCAGTACCACGGCATTGCGCAAAGTGCTGGGGCAAAAAGAGCCGGAAGCCGAAACAAAACCCAGGAAGCTGCGCGATATCAGCGGCGGCTTCGATCCCTACAACAGCGGCTAGGCCGGTGCGCCCGCCGCTTCGCGTTCGCAGGCCTCGTATAGCCGGCGCCGGACTTCCTCGCGCGGAAGTTCATCGAGCCTTGCAAGAAAACCTTCGGCCGAATTCTCCTGCAGGATCTTTTGCAAATAGGGATCGTCTGCGCTTCGCTCGCTGATCCGCCAGTAGCGTATCGATATGGTTGCGGCAAGCCTTGCGCGGATCAGGTCGAACAGTAAATCGACTTCGCGATCGGCCAATGACGAAACGCGGTGATAAGCGGAGACGAAAGCCAGAATACCGGCGAGCGCGTCGTCTCCGTCCACTCTCAGGTAGGAAACGGCGATCGCCACATCGACGGCCAAAGGCGCTGTCAGCATGTCGCCGAAGTCGATGATGCCGACCACTTCCGCACTGCCTTCCGCGGCGAGCAATACGTTGTCCGGGTTGAGATCGTTGTGTATGACCTGCCAACGCAATGAACCGAAGTGCGGCAACACCTGGCCTTCGAAGTAGTCGAGGCAACGGCTAACCCGCTCGCGCACCGCCGGCGTCGAAATGCAGGGCAGCAACTGCCGGAGATCCACTGCGCGCTTCATGTCCCACAGGAGATTCTGGTTGGCGCCGGGATGGTCGAAATCCCGCAATGCGAGGTCGAGTTCCGCCAGGTAACGTCCGGCGTTACGGCAATACGCGATCGATGGCTGCGCGTCCCCGTGCGGCACGCCGGCGAGGAACGTGACTACACGGGCGATATGCGTCTGCCCGTTGGCGGAAATCTCGATCTGCGCACGGCCATCTCGCGTCGGTACGATGCGCGGTGCATTGCAGCGCGTGCCGTGCCGGGCCTGGTAGCGCTCGATGTGCTGCAACGCCCTGATCTGGAAATCGGTCACCACCGGCTCTTCTGCGACATTCGCGATTTTCAGCACCAGCCGCCGTCCGTCCGCCGTCCGCAGGCGAAAATTCTGGTCGCGCTCACTGACCAGCGGACTGGCCGTGAGCACTTCGATGGCATAGTGCTCCCGCAGCAGGTGGACGGCGGTTTCAGCCGTCAGTTGCGGCAGTTCGCTGGCTATGATGGCGAGAGGATTGTTTTCGGAGTGAGTCACGATGCGGTCCGCCATCCGGCGCTGGGGAGAACGCGACAGTATGCTGGCGGCCCCCGGGGGCCATCAAGGCAGACTCCGGTTCAGGCCGCCGGCCGGCCCGGCGGCACCTCGACGCCGCACCGGGCAAAATGGCCCATCGTGGCCGATCCGTATACAATCGCGGCTGTCTGCCCGCCCGGATGCAGTGAACAACCACACTTCGGGACAGCCGGGAGACTTCGGGTGCTGTTTCACGGGCCTCGGCCCGGCATCGGGACTTCACCTGGTCCGGACAGCAAAAACATATAAGGACAGTGACTCATGCCTCTCGATATTACATTTACGCTGAGCGACGACGATCTCGAACACTTCCAGAGGATCGTGGACAAGGCCAAGTCCACGCTGAAGAAGTCGCAGAGCGATGGCCAGATCGAGGCTGCGGCACGGCAGCTGATCGACGATTCCCGTGCGACCGAATTACCGGATTTCATCTCTTCGCGGCTGTCGAAACTCGAAGTCGTCATCAACATGGTTGGCGACGCGGAATGGAAACTCAGCGAGGAGGAGCGCAGGCGGGTGTTGGGTGCGCTGGTCTATTTCTGCGATCCCGAGGATCTGATACCCGATCATATACCCGGAATCGGCTTCCTTGACGACGCGATCTATGTCGAGCTGGTCATACGGGAACTGAAGGCCGAAATAGAATCCTACGAGGAATTCTGCAACTTCCGCATCGCGGAGGAACAGCGGCGCAAAGAGCAGGGTCTTGATCCCTTTGTGGGCCGTGAGGAATGGCTGTCCGACAAGCGGGCTGCCCTGCATGCACGCATGCGCAAACGCCGCCGCTCCGGCAGCAGTGAAGGCGGCGGCTGGCGGCTGCGCTGGTAAGCAGTTCCTCAATCCCCTGAACCCGCCCCGCCGCCGGCGGGGCCGAGCTTCCGGAAATGTAGATTGGTTCCCACCCCATTGAACATATTTGTTCAAAATATGGGGTTCATGAACCACCTGTCCAAAATCGCACGCAACGCCCTGCCCTCGACGGGCGTGCAGTTTCGCAAGTCCCATTACGGCAGCAAGGACATTCGCCAGTTCCTGCGCGACGTCATGGCCATGGCGAATGCCGGCATCGACGGGCCGCGATACATATTTACCGGCATCGACTGCGACGCCAGCGGCAAGAAGCGGCTCCATTCGGTGCCCGCGGAAGATTTTTCGGGCAAGCCCTCGTACCAGTCTCTGGTAGCGGACTTCGTCGAACCGCCGGTCCGCGTGCGCTACAAACCGATGAGCATCGAGGGAAAGCGCATCGGCGTGTACGAGATCGCGGACTGCCAGGACAAGCCCTACATGATGCGTGTCGATCAGTCGGAAACCCTGCGTCGCGGAGACGCCTACGTGCGTGTCGAGGACACAGCGATCAAGTTGGGGCGCCGGCAGTTACAGGACATGTTCGAGAAAAAATTCCGCGACGCCGTAGCCCCGGACCGGATCGAGATAGGGTTTCCGGGCGAGATCATACACAAGGACCTGAAACTGAAGACCACCGACCTGTCCAAGCTCCCATCGGCGGTCGTCAGTTCAAAGCTGAAGGAGCTCATCGATATTCGCGTCAATTCGCGTAATACCGGCTCGACCACTGTCATGGCAAGGCTTACGCATGCGCGACTGTTCGGTGCGGACAAGCCGTACGAGGAACGTACGCCGAGCACGCTGCTGCAGGAGATGGCGGAAATAAAGTCCCGGCATGAACACGAGGACCAGAACTTCCTGTTCGAGCAACACGCCAACCGGGTCCAGCTCGTCGTCCTGAATCAGGGTGACGAGCCGATCGAAAACGCCTCGCTCACGCTGGTGATGCCGAATCACAACGCGTTTTACGTCGCCAACAACCTGCCGCAGGTTCTGCGCAACGGCCAGTTCATGGAACCAAGCCCGAAGGAAAAAGCGGCCTACCCGTCCGTCAATCTCAAGGACGATGCGGTGCTGGTTTCCAGCAATCTCGGCACGGTGCCTGTGGACAAACCGGTACAGGCATTCGAATCGCCGCTACGTGTGTGCGTCGGCGCCGACCTGCACGGCCGCCGCGTCGGCATCCGCTACTCGCTGTTTGGCAAGAATCTCCGCAGCCCGGTCAAGGGAACCCTGCGGCTGATGTTCTGATTCGCCGAAGGATTAGCGGCACGTTTCCACCGGTACGACGCCAACTATGGGCTTGCTCTGTGGGCATGCGTTGTGGGCATGCGTTGTGGGCATGCGTTGTGGGCTTGCGTTGTAGGAGCCTGCATTGCAGGCGACGCGTACGCCCAAATCCCGCGCTATTCCTGAGCCCGTCGATTTAGCGTCGCCCGCAGGCTGCCCTATGAAGGAATGGCTCCCTGCGGTCCGCTTAATTTCCTTCATAAGGCAGCCCGCCGGCGACGCTCCCTGTCCCGCTCGCACAAGATCGGCGCAACAGCCTACTGCCACTTCTCGCCGTTCGGCGGAACGTAGCTCGAGAATTGCTGCAGCAGCCCGGCAGGGCGCTCGGCGACCAGCAGCATGGCGCGATGCTGCGGCCGCAGGAAACCGCTGGCGACGGCGCGATCGAGGTAACGCAGCAGATCGTCGAAGTAACCGTTGACGTTCAGCAAGCCGCAGGGCTTGGTATGGAATCCCAGTTGTCCCCAGGTCAGCATTTCTATGATTTCCTCGAGGGTACCGTAGCCACCCGGCAGTGCGGCGAACCCGTCCGCCAGCACCGCCATCATCGACTTTCTCTCATGCATGGAACTGACGACATGCAACTCGGTCAGGCCGGTATGTCCAACCTCCTTGTCGATGAGTGCTTTGGGTATGACGCCTATGACCGTGCCACCGCCTTCCAGCACCGCGTCGGCGAGTGCGCCCATGATGCCTTTGGCACTGCCGCCATAGACGAGCTCGATCCCGGCGGCTGCCAGGGCGCCGCCCAGCTCTTTCGCTGCAGCCGCGAATACCGGCTGATTGCCGCTGTTCGAGCCGCAGTACACGCAGAGGCGCTTCATCCGGGCGAGCGCCTGCGGGTCAGGGCCGTGGAGAGGCCGGGAAGACGATCTCGTGCAATTGCGGCCGGCCGAGTCTCATCTCTTCCGGCGTCAATGCGTCGAGCTCATGCGGGAATA
>DATICC010000296.1:0-7008 GCA_035457045.1 Woeseiaceae bacterium
GGCAAGGAAAAGGTGGAATTTCACTACGCAAATTCCCGCGGCTTGCAGATACGCCAGCATCACCGCTTCGAGGGCGTATTACCGAATCTCGATCGCCGCTACCGCGAAACGGAGTCCAGCGCGGTGCGCGAAGAGCTGGCGCGTTTCCTGAACAGCCAGCCCTGTCCGGATTGCCAGGGCACGCGACTTAATCGTGCGGCGCGCAACGTGTTCGTTGCCGGGCAGTCGTTACCGCAAATCAGCGGCCTGGCCGTCGGCCACGCGCGCGCATTTTTCGAGAACCTGCATCTCGAGGGGTGGCGCTCCACCGTGGCTGACAAGATCGTCAAGGAAATCAGTGCCCGCCTCGGTTTCTTAAGCGATGTCGGACTCGACTACCTGTCGCTCGATCGCAGTGCCGACACGCTTTCAGGCGGCGAAGCGCAGCGTATCCGGCTGGCGAGCCAGATCGGCTCCGGGCTGGTAGGCGTCATGTACATACTCGATGAACCTTCCATCGGACTGCACCAGCGCGACAACCAGCGGCTGCTGGGCACACTGATCCACCTGCGCGATATCGGCAATACGGTGATCGTCGTGGAGCACGACGAGGAGGCGATACTTGCCGCAGATCACGTGGTAGACCTCGGCCCCGGCGCCGGCGTGCACGGCGGCACGGTGGTGGCGGCCGGCACGCCGCAACAGATCCGCGATTGTGCCGAATCACTGACCGGTCAATACCTGTCCGGCAAACGGGCGATTGCGCTGCCGGGCCTGCGCAACCCGGTGAACAGGAAGCACATGCTGAAAATCGGCGGCGCACGCGGCAACAACCTCCGCTCCGTCGATGTTGCAATTCCGCTCGGGCTGATGACCTGTGTCACCGGCGTGTCCGGGTCGGGAAAGTCGACGCTGGTCAATGACACGCTGTACAAGGCGGTTGCCGACCGTCTCAACCGCAGCAACAG
The DNA here is from genome assembly GCA_035457045.1 of Woeseiaceae bacterium. Classification (GTDB taxonomy): domain Bacteria; phylum Pseudomonadota; class Gammaproteobacteria; order Steroidobacterales; family Woeseiaceae; genus JAKEGN01. The sequence goes on from DATICC010000296.1 coordinate 948, forward strand.
CAATCCGGCACCCTTCGACACCATGGAAGGACTGGAAAAGGTCGACAGCGTCATCGAAATCAGCCAGAGCCCCATCGGAAGGACGCCGCGCTCCAATCCGGCCACCTACAGCGGCCTTTTCACGCCGATACGCGAACTGTTTGCCGGCACCCAGGAGGCGCGTTCGCGCGGCTATATGCCGGGCCGCTTCAGTTTCAACGTCAAGGGCGGCCGTTGCGAAGCCTGCCAGGGTGACGGGGTGCTGAAAGTCGAGATGCATTTCCTGCCGGACGTGTACGTGCCCTGCGACGTGTGCCGCGGACAGCGTTACAACCGGGAAACGCTCGAGATACGCTACAAAGGCAGGAACATCCGCGAAGTGCTGGAGATGACCGTCGAGGATGCGCTGGCATTCTTCCAGAACGTTCCGGTGATCTCGAAGAAATTGCAGACGCTGCTCGATGTGGGCCTGTCCTACATACGACTCGGGCAAAACGCCACCACCTTGTCCGGTGGCGAGGCCCAGCGCGTCAAACTGGCGAAAGAACTGTCCAAACGCGATACCGGCAACACGCTTTACATCCTCGACGAGCCGACCACAGGTTTGCATTTCCAGGATATCGAGCAACTGCTCGTGGTACTGCATCGCTTGCGTGACAAAGGTAATACCGTGGTCGTCATCGAACACAATCTCGACGTGATCAAGACGGCCGACTGGGTCATCGATCTCGGTCCCGAAGGCGGAGACGGCGGAGGCCGGATCATCGCAACGGGCACGCCGGAAGACATCGCCGCCTGCAAAGACTCTTTTACCGGCCAGTTTCTCCGCCCGCTGCTGGCGAATTCCCGCAAGAAGCGCCGCGCCTGAGAGTGTGGCCGAATTCATGTAGGAGCCCGCATCGCGGGCGACAGCGCAACGCTGGCACCGCACCGCTGTGCCAGCCGGTACCGCGGCGGCAGCTCGAGACGGCGACACGTCGGCATGCCTTGCGAGTGAGTTAAGACTTCCGAGCGAGCAAGGCATGGCGCCGTGGCGCCGGCGTGCCGCACATGTATGAATTCGGTCACTGTCCCCGAATTCGCGTGACGTAGGCGTCGAAGGCGCGTGCGAAGCGGACGGGTGCCTCGCTGTGCATGCGCAGGTACATCGACGGCTCGATCAGTTCGAGTTCCATGAGCAGGTAGCGGCCGTCGTCGCCGCGGACGAAATCGCTGCGGCAGTACACCGGCGCGGGATGTACCAGGCTGACGACCTCGTCCGCGACCTGCCGCAACACCGCGTCCGGCTCGATCGTTGTAATTTCCGCGCCGTGCTCTTCCTGTACGCGAAAATCACCGCTACGCGGTATCTTGCGGATTGCGTGACTGTAGCGGGCGCCGAAATGGAACAGCGAGAACTCTCCCTCGCTGCGTATGTTTTCGATGAACGGCTGCACGACCCACGCGCGGCCATAAAACGTCTGCTGCAGCTGTTTTTGCTTGCCCGCGTCGATCGGGCGCGACAGCAGGAAAGTGTCGGTGGCGTTGGTGTTGATCACCGGCTTGATGATGATTCGCTCGCCGTGCACTGCGAAAATCTCGTCCAGCCCGCCGTGCTCGAGAAAGTCTTCCCGCAGTTCGTCGCTCCAGCGGCTTGGTACGATCGACGCGCCGCTTGCGGCCAGGTCGCGCAGGTAGGTCTTGGCGAGGTTCCAGCGCACCAGTGACAGGTCGTTGACCAGCACCGCGGCTGAGGCATCGATCTCTCCGAGCACGCGCAGGAAAGCGTCGGGGTCGCGGGGGTAATCCCAGGGCGCAGCCATGTAAACCGCGGTGTAGTCCGACCAGGTTACGTTCTTGCGGCGCCAGGGCAGCCACTCGCATTGCCATCCCAGTGCGGCCATGGGTTCGAAGGCGAGATCGGCATCGATCGACCAGCCCCCGGTGTCTTCCATCGTGAGGAAAGCGCAGCGCTTGTCAGTCGGCGGCATCTGTCAACTCGCCGAAACTGCCGGTGTCGAGGAATCGTCTGACGAGCCCGATTACTTCGTCGTCCTGCATGATGTAGGCGTGACTGACTTCCACCAGCCGGAAGTCGCGCATGCCTTCGAGCTTGGTGTCCTCGACAGACACTTTGCCGTCATCCGGGTTGTCGAGGATGGCCGATGACAGCGGGCCGATGCTGCGGTTGCCGGCAATCACCGCGAACTCGAATTCCGGTACACCGAGGGTCAGCGGAACACTGCCTTCACCTTTGCCGAGCTGGGCTCCGGCCGGACCGTTCAGCCAATCGAATCCCGGCACATCGCGCAGGCTGTCGGCCACTTTGCTGCCCTGGTTCGGCGGCGCCAGCATGACCACGCGGCCGATCCTGCCGACGTCGCTCTCCTCGTAGTAGTAGCGCACCAGGATGCCGCCGAGCGAGTGCGTCACGAAATGCACCTTCGGTGCATCGTCGCCGCACTCGTCCAGCCCGGATTCGATCGCCATCGGCGCCAGCTCTTCAATCGGGTACTCGCGCGACGGATACGAAATGTTGGCGACGCGGTAGCCGTCCTGTTGCAACGCCACTGCCATGTCATCCATGGCCCGGGATGTGCGCGCAAGGCCGTGCAGCAGCACCACGCAGTCGGACTGCGGTTCGGTCCCGGCATCGGCTGCCGACTGAAGCATCGCCGCGAGCAGCGCCATGCGGATCACGTCAGAGCTCTCCGCATGCAGACGCGATTGGCAGCCTTCAGTCCGGCCTCGGTCTCCTGCTGCAACAGGTCGCGCATCTCGTCGCCGAGCAGGTCATCGTTCACCGGCTCGAATCCCCGGGCGGCATAGAACGGTGCATTCCAGGGCAGGTGCCGGAACGTTACGAGCGTCAGTGCCCGGTAGCCCTGCGACCTCGCCCAGTCCACCACCGTGTCGACGAGACCGCTGCCAATACCCCGCCGCGCGTAATCCGGGAGCACGTCCATTTCATCGAGGTGTGCCTGATCGTCCACCAGGCACACGTGCGCGAAACCGACAGGCTCGCGTTTTTCATTCAGCGCCACCCACAGCCGTCCATCGCGCTGCGCTGCCGCGAGCGTTTTGCGATCCGTCACGCGATATCGAATGTGCAGCGGCAGGTCTGCCTCCGGGAACATGGCGGCAGCCGCCTGTTCGATACGCGGAATGGCAGGCAGATGCGATAGTGCCGCAGGCTCGATCGAAACCATGGCCAATTCGTCAGCGCGTGAATCCAGCGGCTTTCAACTGCCGGTCGTGCCACGATCCGAGCACCAGCAACGCGACCACTGCGCCGAACAGCGCGAGCGCCATGTCGGACTGGGTATCCCACGCATAGCCCTGTGTGCCGAGGAATGACTCCGCTGCTTCTTCGGACAGCAGCGCCACCCACCACTCGATCAGTTCGTACAAGGCGCTGATTCCCAGGCACAAGGCGACGATAAAAAAGTCGCGCCAGCGCGCACTGTTGAAGACAGCCTTCCGGATCATCAGTTCGCGCGCGATGATTACGGGAACGAAACCCTGTGCGAGATGCCCGAGTTTGTCGTAGTTGTTGCGTTGCCCGCCGAAAGCATCCCGGACCCAGTCGCCGACCGGCACCTCGGCATAGGTGTAATGGCCGCCGACCATGAGAATGATGCTGAAAATCAGGATCAGCACGTAGGTCAGCCGTGTCAGCGGAAAGGTCAGCCGCGTGTACCACAGCACGATCCCACCGATCAGTGCCGGGAAGACCTCCAGCCACCAGGTCGGATAGTCTTTCGGTCCGATGCCCGACCAGATCAGCACCCCGAGGAATATCACGATCCAGGCGCTTTGCAGGCCGGTACTGTTCATTCCGCGCTCCGCTGAATCATTCATTGTTGCCGGCCTCCGCCCGATGCTTTGTCTGCCGCGGACGCCACAGGCCTTCCTGCACGAAGGCTTTCCACGCCCACGGCAGCCAGCGCAGCAGCGCAAAACTCAGCCACAATGCCCAGACCAGGATCAGCGCCTTGTAGAGCCACAACGGTGCCGTCAAAACCGATGCCTGCGGCAGCGCGCCGTCGCTGCGATCCGCGAACCAGTAGAGGAAGCCGGCGGTCGACTGGTTGCCGGTGATGTGCATGTCCGGAGTACCCAGCAAACCAACCGGCAGGCTGGTCACGATCGCGACGAGCGCCGCGATCGACAGAAATGCAAAACCGATCTGCAGCAGATTGAAATGTCGCGAGGCCTGTGTGAGCCGCCAGCGATGCCTCGCCCCACTGCCCAGCAACCACAGTGCTACCACGGTGAACGCGCCCCAGGAGAAGGTGCTGAAACCAAGACCGAGCAGGATCCACTGCGCCGTGCCGAGCGGCGTCAGGTCGATCCGTCCGAGCAGGACCGCCAGCAGCACGAGCGCCGCGAGCTCGGACCAGTAGAGCACGGCCGGGCCGAGGTCCGGCCCGCCTGCGAACAGAATCCAGCGATTCTCCGGCAGCTCCATGCCCAGCGTGATGTTGCCGGAAGCGGCGCCAAGATCGACCGCCGGCGTAAGTTCGCGGAATGCAATGTTCGTATCGGTCTGCCATTCCACGTACACCGAATGTTCGCCCGGCAGGATCGGAATATTGAGCACGCCCGCCTCGGCGCGCAGCGGTTCGCTCCGGCCGTCGATCTCCACGGACACCACCCGTGCATCGGCCGGCAGCTTCAGTTGCTGCTGCGCACCGCGCGTGCTGCGGTATTCCAGTTCCAGGATTGAATCGCGAGTGCGGGCGCCGAGTGTCGTCTCCAGGTCGACGGCATCGAAAGCCAGGGTGTTGCCGTCCACGCCCTCCGGTCGCTCGGCGTGCACGATTAGCGACTCCCCGCCCCGCGGGTGGAACCAGGCCGTGCGCACTCCATAACTGTGCCCGCCGAATTCGCTCTCCGGTACGCCCTCGAAGGTCGCGTGCCAGACACTGCCCACGGTGAATTGCCAGACCTCTGCCCACGGCACGCCCTCCGCCATCGCCAATTGCAGTGGCGACTGGCGCGGCAGGGTCGAGCTCCAGGACACGCTGTAGGCAGCCGCATCGATCGGCACCTGCACCTTGCCATCGGTCACACGGAAATCGCCGCTGACAATCGACTCGCCATCGAGCAACGGAATGTCGAGCGTAAACGCCCCCTGCTGCGGCGCAATGCGGTACACCGTGGTATGTACGCGCCAGTCCAGGTCGAATTCGACCTGCCGCTCGATACGTACGTATACCGGCAGCCGGCTCATCTCCCAGACCTCGGCCGTTTCCGCCGCGCCTTCTTGTTGTACGCGCGTCAATTGCAGGGAGCCGCTCTCCAGGCGCCGCTCACGGATGCCGGCAACGAGCCAGCCATCGCCGCTCGCGGTGATGGCGCGCGGCGGCGCCGGGAACGGCACCTCCAAGCTAACCACCGGCGGCAAGGGTCCTTGCATGCGGACTTCGTTCTGCCCTCGCGGGACCCGGATCCACAGGCTGCCATCATCGCCGCGGTACACCGGCACCGCAGTGCCATTCAGTGATATGCGCTCGGCACGCCAGCCGTTTGCGGAGCCCGGCAGCGGGACGGCAACTTCATCGAGTGCGTGCACCGAGAGTTCGATCGTCATTGCGGAGCCAATCTCTACGTCCGCGTAGACGAGTTCGGCGCAGGCTGGCGCGCAGTCCGGCGGTGCCAGCAGGCGTTGCTCCAGTTCCCGCAGTATCTCCGGTGACGGCGTTTCGGCACGCGAATCCGTCACCGGCAGCATCAGCATGGAACAGCTCGCAACGAGCAGCGCCATCGCGGCCTTGCCGAGACGCAGCCCGCCGGGCAACCGCCAGCCCGGATCGCGTCCCAGGAATTCGAAGGCAAATACCGAGGCGAACGCGGCTATCGACAGGACCGCCGCCAGCCGCCACAGGCTGAACAGCCAGTCCGGAACGACGATCAGGCGCATCGTCCTGCCGGCATCGACCGGGCCGCTGAAGTCGAGACGGTATTCGTTCCAATCCCAGGACGGCCGGCCCGGGCCGGCTTGCACGATGGCATTGTCGGCGTAGCGCGAATAATTCTGGCGCACCCGCGAGCCAGTCACCACGATTTCCTCCCCGACCTCGGATTCGCGGGTAACACC
>DATICC010000297.1:0-4717 GCA_035457045.1 Woeseiaceae bacterium
ATTTCAGCGCAGTCGAAATCGTCTGCGGCTGCGGGTTTTTGTCAGGCTCCGATGGGAATACAACGGCCGAGTCGTTGAACAGCACATCGTCGCGGTTTTCGAAAGGTACCCCAAGCGCACGTTGCAGCAATTGGCCGCGAAACCCTGTCGAGTCGACGTAGAAATCGGCCTTGATCGTCTCTTCGCTGTCGGTTTTCAGGTAATCGATGAAGCCCGCTTCATCGAGCACGACATCAGTTACGGTTGCCTGTCGGTACTTCACGCCTTTCTTCACTGCCCAGTCCTGCAGGAATTTCCCGAGCAGCCCGGAATTGAAGTGGTAGCCGTAGTTCATCTTGAAGGGAAAATTCCGTGGCGCGATCGGTGCTCGTCTCTGATTGGCGAGGTACCAGCCGATAAAGAACTGGCTGGGATGACCGTCGAGGTCAACGCCTTTGCGACGCAGGAAACTGTTGTGATAGAACGCCGGCACCGTGATTTCGTCGGGCTGGCACTGGAACGGATGAAAGTACTCGTCAAATCCCGGCCTGGTCGACCACTGCCTGAAGGTAATGCCGACTTTGTAGGTTGCGTCGCAACGTGCCATCCAGTCCGATTCCCGGGCGCCAATAATGTCGAAAAAGCGCTTGAGCGGTGGCGTCGATCCTTCGCCGACGCCGATTATTCCAATGTCCGGCGACTCGACCAGCGTGATGTCGATACCTTTCTCTTTCCAGTAGGACGCCAACAGGTTGGCGGCGATCCAGCCGGCTGTGCCGCCGCCAAGGATGACGATACTCTTGGTGCCCTTTCGCATGATGGACCTTGGGAAAGCCTCTAGACTGCCAAATAAAAAGCCGCCCGAAAAGTGTCGCTCTTCGGACGGCCTTCTGTCGGATGGACCCAGGCGCGGTCTTGCGCTACTCCCGGCGCTAGAACTGGTAGTTCACGCCGAAATAGACCTGGCGCCCGAACTGCCGGATCTCGCCCAGCGTGCCTGACACCGCGTACGAGCTGACCGCCTCTTCGTCCGTGAGATTGTTGCCGGACAGCACCACGCTGATCCCTTGCTCAGGCCAGTTGTAGGACATCTGGGCGTCCACGGTCGTGTAAGGTTCCGCATAAACAGGCGCCGTGCTTCCCGGAATGGGAATCCTCTGGATGTATTCGTCGCGATAACGTGTGTTCAGGTGCGCACTGAAATTGTCGATATCCCAGAAAACGGTGACGCTCCAGACGTTCTCGGACAGACCGGGCAACGGCAGTAGCGTGGAGTTGCCGATGATGCTGCCGCCGGTTATCTCGGTCTCACTCTGGGTGAACGAATAGGTCGCCGACGCCCCGAGGCCGCCCCAGATACCGGGCAGGTTGTCGAAGGTTCCCGTCGCCGCCAGCTCGAAGCCGCGGATATAACCGCCTTTGTCGTTGTTGATCCAGGTCTGGTAGATGTTCAGGAAGGATCCAGGTGGTACGGTGACGCCCACGGAGTCGGGATCGACACCCGTGAACTGGACCGGGCCCTCGACCAGCGCTTCGATGTCCTTCCAGAAAACGGCAGCGGAAACGAGGCCGCCATCCTCGAAGTAATGCTCGTAGGACAAGTCCAGCTGGTCGGCGCGGAACGGATCGAGGAACGGGCTGCCGTCGTTCCAGACATTGTATTCGATCCCTTGTCCGGGAATGTTCGCGCCACTCCACGAACCCGACGCACTGGTCATGTTGCCGACCGGGGGCCTGGACATGACCTTTGCGGCCGCAAAGCGCAATACGTCGTTGTCCGTCAGTTCGAACGCGAGATTCAGAGCGGGCAGCGTGTCGCTATACTCCGGGCCCGAGCTTACGTAGGCCAGGTTGTCCTGCGTAATGCCACGGTCATCAGTGATCGACTGACCGTTACCGGCGCCGACATCGCGCAGCCCGGCCGATTTCACATCCGTCTCGACGTATCGCACGCCGACATTGCCGCGTACCGGGATGTTGCCGAGCTCGAAGTCGAGGTTGACCATCAGGTAAATCGCATCGGTCTTTTCGGTCAAGGTGGTGTCATTGATCAGTGTCCACGAGTCCTGGAACGTGTCGAGTGGCGCGTCGTTGCCTGCGCCGAATATGGAGTTGCCAAGACCCTGGATATCCGTAATTGCCAGGTGATTGGGCACGCCTGGCAGTGACTGCACTGAAACGTAGCCGGCGACCGACTGGGGCGCGCACGGAATCGGATTGCTGCCGTATACCGTGTCATTGGCCTCACACCAGGCATCTCCGCCACCGTTGTCGAACAGGCCTTCGCGCCCGCCGTACTGCCAGGTGCCGCGTTCTGCCGCGAATTCACGATCCGAGACACGGACGCCTGCTTCGACGCCGGTGATCCAGCCCCACTGGAGGTCCTGCCTGAAATCGACGGTAAACGCATCGATTTCATCGGTGTATTCGTGAGGATACCGCTCGTAGCGGCCGAGGCGCATCGCGTCGAGGTCGGTGAAGTCGACACCCGAGAAACTCGCCGTCGCGAACCCGGTGCCATGCAGCTGGTAGGTCATGACCTGGCCCGGAATCTCCTGGAAAGTGCCCGGACCGTTCTGATCGAACTCGTAGGCGTGCATCGTGGCGATGCGATCCACGCGGGTTTTCGTGCCCTCGCTGTGATAGCCGTCGATGACTACCGAGGTCGCATCGGTAGGCCGCCACTCGAGCGTGAGCCCGTAGGTGTCACTGTCTGCATCCGTCGTCTGGTCCTCGGTCCGTGCCTCGAACCAGGCATGATTACGATCCCCGTCGTAGATCGCGGGGTCGATCGGGCTGATCGATGCGCTGGTCACGACGCCACCGCTGATAACCTGGTTGGTAACATTGTTATTGGCGGCAGCCGACTCACGGAACCCGCTCGCAGTCAGCCCCTTGCGCTCGTCCTGGCGCTCAAAGTCGGAGCGAAAGTAATCGAACTGCGCCCGAATCTGGTCGGTAGGCTCCCAGACCAGCGTGGCCATGGCGCCCAAACGCTCGTCGGTGCCCGTGCCCGCTTGCCACTGGAATGCGCGTGGAAAGTACTCGCTGCCCGGGCTGCCATTGCCACTGTAGCCGACCGAGTCGGAATCGTCGGCGCCGGCACGCGACATGATGAAGGCGTTTGGCTGATCCAGATAAGCGACACCGGCTGCGATACCGAAAGTGTCGTCCGCAAACTTGCCCCGGTAGGACGCGCTTGCCCGGTATCCATTTTCGTCGCCGCCGAAGTCGCTCGCCGCGTCGTTGTACATCAGGCGCCCGGTCAGCACGAAATTATGGTCTTTGGGTGCATCCAGCGGATCTACGGTTCTCAGATCGACGATGCCAGCTACGCCGCCTTCGAGCTGGGACGCTTTCGGAGATTTGTAGACGGCGGCCTGGCTGATGAGTTCGACCGGGTACTGATCGAACGTCATCCAACGTGTGCCCGCGGAGTAACCGGCGGTGGATGCCTGCTCACGGCCATTCAACGTGGTCTGGATGAAGTCACCGTTCATGCCTCGGAGATTGAGTTCCGAGGATTGGCCCGAATCGCGGATCGTGGTCACGCCCGGCACCCTGCCCAGGGCATCGGCGATCGAGGCATCCGGCAACGTCCCGAGCGCGCCTGCATCGACGACATCGGAAATGCTGTCACCCAGGCGCTTCGTCTCTACCGAGTTGAGGATACTGGTGCGAACACCAATGGTTACGATCTCCTCGATCGTATCTTGCGCCACGGCAAGATTTGGAATGAACTGAGCGCCGGGTAACGCAGCTGCAACCGCAAGGGATACAGCCGAGCGTCGAATGTTCATACTGAGATTGCAGTTACTCGAACGAAACTGCGCCGTGCCGCGCTTTCTGCTGACCATACTTTCCCCCGATACGGTCCCTGACGGAAGCTTCCCGGCTATGTTACGAACGGCCGCAACATCCGGCAATGAAATGCAATCGTATTCATGCACCTGATACCACCTCGGTCCAGGACCGTGTCGTTTCGGACGAAAGCAACCGCAGTCATTCAGGTTTCCGGCCGGGATTGTGGCCGCCGGGGAATTGCGGCCCGCCGGTTCATGTATACGTATTCATTCGTACAATCGTAGTTTTCAACTTGCTACGATTCCGCCGATTCGCGACAGTGCGCAGGATATGCCGGGCCGAAAAATGACGTCGAACAACGGGCACTCAAACGAAACGCTGCCTCGGAGACCCGAGGCCGGCGTGTGCCTGCATATAACGTCACTGCCGGGACGTTACGGGATTGGCGAGATCGGCGAAGCCGCGCACGGCTTCCTCGATACCATGACGCGAATGAATTTGCGTGTCTGGCAGTTCCTGCCAACCGGCCCGACCGCCTTTGCCGATTCGCCGTACCAGCCACTGTCGACGTTTGCCGGCAATGAACTGCTGATCGACATCGCCATGCTGGTCCGCTCCGGTCTGCTCACTTCCGTCGAAGCAGACAGCCTGTTGCAGCTTCCCGCGGAGTTCGTCGACTACGGCAAGCTCATTCCGAAGAAGAACGCGCTGTTGAATCGCGCCGCCGGCCGTTTCGAGGCGCAATCCAGTTCAGCCGTCAAATCTGAGTTCGACAGCTTCATGGAAAAGAACGATCGATTCTGGCTGCACGACTATGCGACGTTTCGCATTCTCAAGACGCAACACGGTGACCGACCATGGACGGAGTGGCACCCCGATTTCGTGCACCGTGAGCCAGGAGCGCTGCGAAAACTCGAAGCGGAGGCAGCGCAAC
>DATICC010000298.1:0-11089 GCA_035457045.1 Woeseiaceae bacterium
AGGTTACCGTTGTGTGCTATCGCCAGAACATGCCCACCGGTCGAGGTTTCGTATGCGTCCATCCACTTCCAGAGATCGACCGGATTGTCGCTGCCGAGCGGCTTGATTGTCGTGTATGGTTCGACCCGGCTGGCCTTGTCGGCGTTGTCACGGAAAATCACATTGCGGTGCAGGTTGTTGCCGGCCGTGTTCGAGGTCCACTCGTAGCCGATGAACGCCGTAAAACGGCCAGGTTCGTTCGCGTCCTCCGCTGCCTTGATCGTGTTCTGCCACGCACTCTGGTAGGCCGGCGTGCCGGGCAGCGGCATGATGGCTTTGGAGATCTTGCCGTTGCTGAAACTCACGATGATCTCGATTGCTGCAGCCGCTCCCTCGCCGGAGTGAATCATTTCATTCCATCGTCGGCCTTGAGGATCGGCCATGATCGCGGGAGCACCACTGAAAATCAGCGGAAAGAATCCCATGCCGTCGGAGTGATCGGCGACGACAAGAAAGTCCAGCGGCCGTGACAATTTGACGCGTTCGCCCATCGAGGCAGTAATTTCGTTCCCTTTGGCGAATGTGTATGCATCGCTTGGAGTCAGACGCGCTCCGAAAGCACCCGCGTCCATCGAGAATGAGGTGTGCAGATGCGTGTCGCCAAAGTAAGGGCGAATTGGAAAATTGCGGCCCACGTAAGGCGAGTAGGGCGCTTTCGCAGGAAAGGCATTGTCGATTGCATCAGGGGTCGGAGCGGCAAGACCCGGAGCGCTGTCCTGGGCAGACACCGACGCCGAAAAACCCAGCGTACACAACAGCCAAACAGACATACGTGCAATTTTCATGGTCATGTTCCGTCCCGATCCAGGTGTCAGAGCCTCTCGAGTCAATATTGGCCGGGGTTACAGTCTGACAATCTGCAATCCGATTTGTCTTGCAAGCCCGTTCGCGCAGGGCAAACGAGGGGCAAGTCGCCGTTATTGCGCCTTGGTATTACTTGTTCGGCCGTGCCAGCACGACTTCGACCTCGACCAGCATACCGTCGCCGGCAAGTCCCGCGATCTGGAATGCAGACCTGGCTGGCAGGTTCGGTTGCTCCTTCGTGCCGAAGTACTTTGTGTAGGCTTTCATGAAGCCATCGAAATCCATCTTGCCGCCGAGCTCGGGGTCGCCGACCAGGAACACCTGCATCTTCACGACGTCTCCGAAACCTACGCCCAGCTTCTCGAACGAAGCCTGCATGCGCGCGAAAACATTCAGTGCCTGTGTTTCCGTATCGCCATAGTACTCGCGGCTGTTCCTGTCGGCATCCGGGTTGGCGGGACCGGGTACGGTACCGCTGTGCCAGATCAGGGTCGTGCCGGCTGTGACCTCGACGGCCTGTGCGATCGGGAAGGTTGAATTGTTGGGTAAAGGATGCCGCGTCACATCCGCGCCGGCAGACGTCGTTGCAAATAACAGCGAGGCAAAAAGGGCAATCTTGTTCATGAGTCAATTCTCTTGTACTTGTTTCAACGTGGAAATGTAGGCAACGACATCCAGAATCTCCGTATCGTCACCCAGTAACTGTGCTGCGGCGCGCATTTGCTGGCCATAGGTATCCTCGGCAACATGGCCGCGGACGTTATTCCTGTAATTTTTCAATTGCGTTACGAGGTACCAGTCATTTTGGGTGGTCAGGCCCGGGCCACCGAGAGACTCGTCGCCCTCCGCGCGCGGGCCGTGGCAGGCAGCGCAGGACTGGTACAGGGACGCCCCTCTGGCGGCGTCGCCACCGATCGTGGACGGCGGCGGCGGCGAACTGACCGCTGCGACGTAGCGGGTCGCTTCCACGATCTCCGCAGCAGACAATGCCCCGGCCATCGGCCGCATTTCGATTCCGGGCAGGTCGGTCTCGTGAGTGCCGCGCCAGCCTGTCGAAAAAGCCTCGAGCTGGCGCGCAACGTACCAGGACTCCATACCGCTCAGGCGCGGCGCCTCGATATTCCGGTTGCCTTTCAGGTCGGCTCCGTGGCAGACCGTGCAATAGACGAACTTCTGTGGCGGGATGACCACTACTTCGTCGGCGAAGGCGGCTGTGGGCAGGATCAGGCAGACCAGCAGGCTGATGTGTTTCATACCGTGCCTGCTCCCGCCGCCATGTCGGCACGGACGCGTTTGTCCAGGTCCTGCAATGCGTACTCGGCCGACGCAAACGCACCTTCCTGCCAGCTGGTGTGGTAGCTGATCTGGTCCCCCACCATGTAATGCCGGCCTTCCGGGTTTTGCAGCCGGGAGAAATACTGCGTGCGCGCCTCGTCCGACCAGCCGGCGCCACAGCCCATCATGTGGTTCATGCGGCCCCAGGGAATGCTGACGCCGTTCTCGATATAGCCTGAATAGCCCTTGTGGATGTTGTTCCCCTGATCGCCGGCAAAGCGGATTCGCTCCTCCGGCGTCATCTTCTCGAAGAAATTGGAAGGAGCGCGCGTGCGCCGAGAGAAGCCGAACAGGTACGCCCCCAGCACGATGCCTTTCTGCTTGAAGATGCCGTGCGACGGATACCAGATCTCGCCGATTTCCTGGGTGGTCGAGGTGATGCCGCCGTATATCTCCTCTTTCTCCCAGAACCGCTCTTTCATCTGCAGCCCGATCTTCGACAGGTGCCCGCGTTCCAGTGACGCCAGTCCGCTAGCGTAGTCTGCCGGGAAATTGTTGTGGATGCCGTCGATGAAGTGCGCGGGAATACTGTTGAAACAGTAATCTGCAGCGAATTTGTGTTGCCTGCCCTTGTGGTTGTACACGATGTCCACACCATCGTTGCGCAACTGTATGGACTGCACCTGGGCGTTCAGGGTGATCGGACTCCGGATGTGTCGCACGAACGCTTTGACTATATTGTCCATGCCGCCAACAGGCGTCATGAGCGGTGCCGCCCAATCCTCGGTTTCCGCGAAATGCATGCCGTAGCGCCAGAAACTGCTCTTCAGCAGTTCGCTGAAATCCAGTGTGCCTTTGAGTTCGCCGGCTTTCAGGAAGCCGCCTGAAGCATATCCGGCACGGTTGCTGCCCTTGTACAGGCCGTTCGGGTCCAGGTCGCCAAAAGCAACGGCGAATTCGAGGATGCGTGCGCGGTCTTCGTCGGACATCGGCGCATCGAAGGCGCTCGTATTGACTGCTTTGTAAAGCAGCTCCGACATGAAGCCGCGGGCGTCGGCCATGAACTCCCGTTTCTGGATTGGCCTGCCGTCGAAAGCATCCGGGTCCTGGGTGTAGGCGCGGCGACTGTCGTTCGCCATGATTTCGAGGTCGACACCGAGCAGTTTGCAATAGTGCAATACTCGCCGATGATGCCCGGGAATACGCGCCGGGCCGGCATTGAAATAGAGATGCGGTTCGTCGTCGAACTGGCAGACTTGCTTGTTTCCCATCTCGTCGACGATGTCGCCGCTGCGCAGCGTGAGATTTCGCCCGCCGATGCGATGCGATGCTTCAATGATGCGGCAGTCGTAGCCGGCCCGCTCCAGCTCGTAAGCAATCGTCAGGCCCGCCATGCCGGCGCCGAGTATTGCAACGGACTTCCTGGCTTTCCCGACATTCAGAAGATTCAGGGATGCGGGTGCACCCGTTTCCTCCATGAGTCCAAGCGCGAGGCTGGTCTGGTAGACGGCGGTAGCGCCGCCGGCTGCGCCAACCAGCTCGAGAAAGCGGCGTCGGGATATGTTTCTCGCATTCATCGGCTGGTTTCGCTCAGGAGGAACAGGTCGGTAAGCAATGCGCGGAGGTGTATCGAGACATTGAGATTATCCACGAGTTCAGAGCTGATGCCTTGCTGTTTCAGCACCAGCGATATGGCTGCCCGCGCTTTTCTCGCGTCATCGCGCACGACGCCGGTGAAATCCCCATCCGGTAATAGCTCCGCGATATCGGCCGCCGCCGCAAACATGTTGGCCAGGGTATCCCTGACCTCCAGGCCTGTGTCCGATTCCCGGCCCTGCGCGGCGTACGCAAGGAGGAACTCGTAACCGGACTCGATTACTTCGATTTTTTCATGCAGGGAATTCTTCACGGAACCTCGTGCCTGGTCATCAGCAAACGAAAATTATTGGAGGGTCAGGCCGACTTTTCGGGCGCCCACCGCTTCGGGTCGTGATTGGCTGAAAGCTCGTCACGCGAAATCCAGCCGGAAACCATCGAGCGCAGGTAAAAAAGTTTCTCGGGCCGCAAACCGAAATAAACGTGCAGGCAGATCAATGCTATGAGTGCCAGCGTCGACAGGCCGTGCAGCAGGAACACGAGGCCCAACGTGTCCTCGGACAACGCGTTGCTCCGCTCCCACCAGGGTGTATCGATAAGCGCGAACAGCACGAGGCCGCTCGCTACGACCAGCAGGGTGAGGACGGCTACCGCGGCATGCATGCTCTTCTGCGCCAGCGAATACTTGCCGGGCTTGTGCGCTGCGTCGGTAAGCTCCTTGAGATCAGACGGCGCAATCCACATGGACTTCAAGTCCTGCCAGAACAGCGAGCGGACGATGTGAAACGCGACGACAACGGTAAGTACGATCCCGGCGACCCAATGCAGGGTCAGCCAGGAAAAATTGAGCCCGATGATCGGGAATATGCCCGTAATCAGGAGTGCGAACACGCTGACAGCCATGATCCAGTGGAACAAGCGATCGATCCGGTCATGGCGGCTGACCCGTTCCCCGCTGCTCGACGGGCGGCCGCTCCCCTTGCGGATTGCGTGGTAGACGGCGTGCAAGGCGATCAAAACGAAGGGCACGACGATGGCCAGCCAGAGCAGATCCCACGAGACCCCGAGTATGACCTCTCTGCCCCACACGTCTTCCTTGTAAGTGACGATCTCCACGATCCTAAGCCCTCAAAGCTCGCCGCAGCAGGTTTTCCAGCAACGGCAATTTGAAATGGTTGTAGTTCAGCGGCTTTGCGCCCTCGCTGGCAAGCGGCGCCAGCAGTTCGGCGGTTTCCGCGCCCGGCGCTTTGCCGGCCAGCGCTTTTTCGACATGCCGCAGGCGATGCGGAGTGCAGGCCACACCGCCGCAAACGATGCGGCTGTCGCTGACGATCCCGTCGTCGATTTTCAACGCAACAGCGATGCTGACCAGCGCGAAGTCCCACACGTTGCGGTCTGCGACTTTCTCGAAATAAAAGCGTGACCCGGCCCAGGATGATGGCAGGCGCACGGCGGTGAGTACCTCGCCGGGCCGCAAAGCCGTCATCTGCGTAATGTGCGTATCGGGACCCTTGAAGAATCTCGCGGCGGGCAGCTGGCGTTCGCCGTCGACGCTTTGCACGACCATGGTCGCATCCAGCGCAACCATGGCGGTGGCGGTGTCCGACGGGCTGACCGCGACGCAACGGCTGGCGCCGAATACGCAGTGCTCGCGGTTCATGCCCTCCGGACTGTCGGCGTAACAAATGTTGCCGCCGGCCCGGTAGCAGGCCAGCCCGCGGCGGTAGTACCAGCAGCGCGCGTCCTGCACCAGGTTCCCGCCGAGAGTTCCAGCGTTGCGAATCTGCGGACTGGCGACGCGACCGGCGGCAAGCGCCAGCAGTTCGTAGTCGGCGTTGATCGTTTCATCGCGCATTATTTCGCGCAACGTAGTCGTGGCACCGATTTCCACACCGTCATCGCGCTGCCGGATGCCGCGCAACGACTCGATGCCGTTCAGGTCGATCATCGCCTTCGGCTGCTTGGCACGATCCTTCAGCCAGCCGTAGGTATCCTGGCCGCCGCCGAGTATCCAGCCGTCGCGCCCGTATCGCTCGGCCAGGTTCAATGCGTCGTCGATACTCGCCGGCTGGAAGAGTTGCACATCCGGCATGACGTCATAGGAAGCCATGGCGACCTCAGTAGTTATTCGTTTGCAGCGGCTCGAACGATTGTTCGCGCCCTGCCACGTGATTGATGATCATGTCGGGACTGACCGGTGTCCTGCCGAAGACATGCCCGTCGAGGGCGTCGGAAATCGCCGACATCAGCGCGGCCACCGAGCAACCCATCGCCGGCTCGCCGATACCGCGCGCGCCGAAAGGATTCTGCGGATCCGGCAGGTCCACGGCGGCGGTCCGTACGTGCAGGGGCGTGTCCAGGTAGGTCGGTATTCCGCACTGGTGATAACCGACGTTCGCAGGCAGGCCGTTCTGCGGGTCGTAGACATGCCGCTCGGTCGCGGCCATGCCCATGCCCCAGACCGCGCCGCCCTTCATCTGCGCCGCAACGCCCTGTGGATGCACGACGGTGCCGCATTCCGCGACACCGACGTAATCGAGGATTTCGTACTTTCCTGTCTCGAGGTCGAGTTCGATCTCGACGAAGGCACAGGCGAGTCCCGGGATGACGCCCTTCTGTTCGAGATTGTCTTTTGCCACACCGATGAGGCCGCTGCCGGCCAGGTTCTGCACGGACCGCTTGGTAATTTCGTGGATGTCGTCCGGATACACGGCGCCGCTGTAGGGGCCACCCAGCTGGATGGCGCGCGCCGCAATGGCACCGTAACTCATGGCCTGCCTGGGGTTGCGGACGTTGAACACCTGCTTGCCGTCTATGTCGTAATCGCTCGCCGCTCCGCCGAGGGACTCGGCCGCGATCTGTTTCATTTTTTCAACCGCATCCATCGCCGCGACGTAGTTCGCGCGGGTGTGCGTGAAAATCGACACGCTGCCGGCCTGGTACGAACTCCACGGCAGATTGGCCTCGGTCGTGCCGCGCTCGATGACGCAGTCTTCCCAGTCGCATTTGAGCACTTCGGCCGCCGCGCGCGTGGTCACGGCATACGAATAGGTGCCCAGGTTGCCCACACCCGAATGCAGGTGGATGACGCCATCCGGCGTGATACGCACCAGGCCGTCAAAGCCCGTTGCGCCTGCGGAGTGGTACCCCTGGCCGATGCCGAGGCCGATGACCTTGTTGCCGTCCCTTTTCGGGCGCTTGCTTTTGCCGGTCCAGCCGAACATGTCGGCGCCCTTGTCGAGGGCCTCTTTCATATAGGCACTGGTGACCGGCTCCTGCTCCTCATACACCGTCGTGTCGTTGTTTACGGCATTGATGCGGCGTATCTCGAGGCGATCGATATTGAGTTGCCGCGCCGCTTTGTCCATCAGCGGAGCCATGACGGCGGCGATCTGGTTCTGGCCCGGACCGCGCTGGGCGCCTCGCGGCGTGGTATTGGTCAGTACCGGCACCCCGCGGAAACGCATGGCGCCGGGATCGTATACGAGCGAGATCGCGCCACCGGCGGACGAGCCGTCGCCGCCGGTCGCGTTCGGCCCGATGTCCTCGACGATGAATACATCCGCTGCCGTGATCCTGCCGTTGGTGGCGAAACCCATTTTGATCCAGCCCTGGAAACCCACGCGGGCGGAACCGATGTAGTACTCCTGCTCACGCGTTATACGCAGCTGCACCGGCCGGCCGATTTTCTTCGAGAACCAGCCGGGCAGCGCGGCAATAGGGTACGCGCCGATTTTCGAACCGAAGCCGCCGCCTGTATTCTCGCTGATCAGCACTACGTCTTTCTGTTCGACGCCAAGGAGCCGAGCCAGCCCCGGAATCCAGAAGCTCTGGCTTTGCGCCGATCCATACACGTAGCAGCTGCCGTTCTGCCAGTACGCCATGGCGGTGCGGGGCTCCATGCTCATGTGCGCGTAACCGATCGTTACGAAGGGCTCCTCGACGACGACGCTGGCATCGGCGAAACCTTTCTCCAGGTCGCCGTAGCCCCATTCGTGCACCCATTCACCTGTCGGTTCCTTGCCGGCCCGGAAATCCGCGATTTGTTCGGCCGACCACTTGATGGTGCGGAATCCGGAGCCTTCGCTGGAACGCGCGAACACGTTGCCTTCCTCGCGGGCGTTCGGCCCGCCTTCGACCAGGCTGTCCAGCGGATCGACGGTGAACGGCAACGGTTCGATGTGCACCTTGATGCGGGCGATTGCATCCTCCGCCGTTTTTTCATCTTCCGCCGCGACGGCAAGTATGGGATCGCCGATGTACACCGGCAGGTTGGTCAGGATGGCGGCATTCGGAGCTTCCATCGCGGGAACGTCATCCGCCGTGAGGATGCCGACAATTCCCTGCATGCCCTCGAGCGCCGAGGTATCGATGCCGATGACTCGGCCGTGGGCCATGGGGCTGGTATAGAGTCGCGCGAATACCATGCCGTCGGCGCGAAAGTCTTCCGCGTACTTCGCCTTTCCGGTGACCTTGCCGACGATGTCCGGCGGCACGAAATCCTTGCCGATATGCTTGTAGTTGTTCATGAGTTGCCGCCCGCGGCTCGCATGACGCCGTTCAGGTAGTTGTCATAGGCACCGCAACGGCAAAGATTACCGGACAAGGCCAGCCGGGCCTCTTCGCGGGTCGGCCGCGGGTTGTCCTTCAGCAAACCGACCGCGGCCATGACCTGCCCCGGCGTGCAGAAACCG
Organism: Woeseiaceae bacterium; assembly: GCA_035457045.1. GTDB lineage: Bacteria > Pseudomonadota > Gammaproteobacteria > Steroidobacterales > Woeseiaceae > JAKEGN01. The sequence goes on from DATICC010000298.1 coordinate 8,409, forward strand.
CATTGCGGCGCGAGTTCTTCGACAAAGGCCTGTTGCACCGGGTGCAGGCTGCCGTCTTCGCCCTGCAATCCCTCGACGGTCAGTACCGCTCGCGAGCGCACGCTGTGCGTCAGGGTCGAACAGGAGTAATTCGGGATGTCGTCGATCAGCACGGTGCAGGCGCCGCATTCGCCGCGATTGCAGCCGATCTTGGTGCCGGTCAGCCCGAGCTTGTAGCGCAGCGTGTAGGCCAGGGTTTCCTGCGGCAGGACATCCACGCGCCGGGTCTGCCCGTTGATCGTCACTGACAGGAGGCGCTCGACGGCGCCTTTGCCACCGCTGCCGTCCCCGGCAGCGGCAACGGCCGACGACAGGCCGGTGTGCGTTGCCGCGGCGGCGCCGGAGGCAATGACTGCCTTCAGGAAGCGCCGGCGTGAAAGGATGGAATTCACTCTGCTCTCCGCATCTGTTCCTCGCAACTTTCCCCGCAACTTTTCCCCGTATCTGTTGCTGCCGGCCTCTATTTCTTGTCCGCCGGCCAGGGCGTTCCCTGGTCCATCGTGGTCACCGGCCCCATGCCCTTGTACACGAACTTCTGCAGGCGTTTGCCTTCGTAGGTTTCGACCGTATAGATGTTGCCTTTGGAGTCGACGGCTATGTTGTGCACGGCAAAAAACTGGCCGGGGTTGCGCCCGCCGTCACCGAAGGTCGTCAGGGTTTCCAGCGACGCCCTGTCTATAATGAATATCTTCCGGTTCGTGCCGTCCGCGAGATAGATGTACTTCTGTTCCGGATCCGGCGAAAACGCGATATCCCAGACCGAACCGTCGCCCAGGCTCATCGGCTTGACGAACAATTCCCTGACGAAAGTGCCGTCGGTCTTGAATACCTGCAGTCGATTGTTGACGCGATCGCAGACATACACCAGCCCGTCATTGGACGGCTGAGCGCAATGCACAGGGTTGCGGAACTGTTTCGCGGGCTCACCGCCGGGTACGAAAGGACCGAGGTCGATGTCTTCCGGCGCATTGCCGTAAGCGCCCCAGTAGCGTTTGAGTTCGCCGGTGTCGGCGTCGAGTACGGCAACGCGCTTGTTGCGATAGCCGTCGGCGACATAGGCCTCGTTGGCCGCGGGATCGAATGAAATTTCCGCAACGCTGCCGAAATTTTCCCTGCTGTTGCTGTCGGTATCGGAATCCGCTGTGCCGTATTGCGCGAGGAATCGCCCGTCCCTTGTGAACTTCAGTATGTGCGAGTCGCGCGGGCCGTTGCCACCCACCCAGATGTTGTCCTTGTGGTCCACGGTAATGCCGTGATTCGAGGATGGCCAGGTGTAGCCTTCACCCGGTCCGCCCCAGTGGTTGACCAGGTTACCTTGCGGATCGAACTCGAGGATGTTCGGTGCCGGTATGCAGCAATCCGACTTCACGGGATCGGTTGCAGCGCCGATCTCCGTTCGTTCATCGAAGGTATCGCGGCGGTGCACAATGAATACGTGGTCCCGCGAATCGACCGCAAGGCCTATGGTCGCGCCCAGTATCCAGTGATTCGGCAGTGGCTTGGGCCAGAAGGGATCCACCTCGAACATCGGCGCCATCGGGCCCTCGGCCTGTGCTGCGTTATCGAGCGAAGTCTTACCGCACCCGAAAGCAATCAATGCTATGCCTGCTGCAGCTGCCAATATGAGCGTGCGCTTTTCCATCGTCCGATTCCCCCAGGGTTCCAGTGTTCGAAGATGTCTGGATTCGCGCGCCAGTATACTATGGAAAATCAAATCCAACCCATCGCAAGAAATACAAGAAGATTCGCCTGAAACCGACGATTTCGGCCGGCCGTTCATTGAAACGATGAGAATAAAAACAAGAGAAATGAACGCTGTGCTGAGGGTACTTGCCACGATGCTTGTGCTGGCCTGCGGCGTCACGGCAAGGGCACACGAGATTCCATCCGACGCGGTGGTTCGTGCGTATCTCCATGCAGGGGACGATGAACTCACCCTGCTCGTGCGTGTGCCTCTCGAATCGATGCGGGATGTCACGTTTCCGCTGCGAGGCCCGGGCTTCCTGGACCTGCCGTCCGCGGACAAGGCGTTGCGCGATGCGGCGATCATCTGGATTGCCAACCAGGTCGAGCTGTACGAGGACGGGCGGCACCTGGAGCAATACGAACTCGAGGCGGTGCGCATCGCGTTGCCCTCGGACCGGTCTTTTTCGAGCTACGCGTCCGCGCTGACTTCGATCACGGGTCCGGGTCTGCCGCAGGACACGGAGCTCATGTGGAACCAGGCGCTGCTCGATGTGATGCTGGTGTACCCGATCACATCGCCCGATGCGGATTTCTCTGTGCGGCCGCGTTTCGAGCGCCTCGGCATCCGCACCACTACCGTGCTCCGCTTCGTCACGCACGCCGGCGTAGTGCGACCTTACGAATTCATCGGTGATCCGGGCCTGCTGCGCCTGGATCCGCGGTGGCACCATGCCTTCTTCCGTTTCATTGTGCTGGGTTTCGAACACATACTGGACGGTGTCGATCACCTGCTCTTCATTCTGTGCCTCATAGTTCCGCTGCGGCGCATCCGGCCGCTCGTGGTAATCGTGACATCGTTCACCGTGGCACATTCGATAACGCTCTTGTCTTCGGCCTTTGGATTCGTGCCGTCGGTATCGTGGTTTCCGCCGCTGATCGAAACGCTGATTGCCGCG
>DATICC010000299.1:0-3139 GCA_035457045.1 Woeseiaceae bacterium
CATCGACCCGGTAACGTTGAGGAACATGCCGTGGTGGTCGTAACTTAAGTCCGTCAGGTCGTCGGAGAAATCCGTGAAGTTGTAGCCGAGCCCGAGTTTCAGGTGATCGCCGAGGTAACGCGACACTGCAATCAGGGCGCCGCTTCGCTGCTCCTCCAGGTCGGGCATGGTCAGCAGGCGGCCTTCGACGAGAAGTTCCCAGTCCTCGCGGAAGCGGTAATCGCCGCGCAGCACGTACAGGTTCGCGTTGTTGCTAAAGAAGTCGGGATTCTCGCGATCCAGACTGATCTCGCCGAGCCGGTAGGCGTATTTGCCGCCGATCGACAGGGCCGGGGTCAGGTCGTAGGTGATATCGACGGCAGCGATGTGGCTCTTCTGGATGAACTCGGCGGCTATGCCTTGCAACGTCACCTGGTCCGTCGTCGGGACGTTATAGAAATAGGTGTACTTGACGAGCGCGTTCAGGCGATCGTGATAGACAGGCCGATACGCGTAGCCGAGCACTGCTTCCGTGTAGCCGCCGTCGTAGAACGTCCCGAGCGAGCTCTCGCTCTCGGCGTAGTTCAACTTGCCGAGCAGTCGCCCGTCTTCGTTGTGCTGGTACTTGAAATTGTTCCGGAACAGCCACGTCTTCCTGTTCGTAATTGACAGGTCCGGCTGCTGCGCATCGTCCGTGCGATACTCGATACCGCTGGAGAACTGCAGTGACTCGAGACCGATGCCGAGCTGGACGCCAGCGGCCAGTCTCTCGGTCTCGGCGCCGGTCCGTGAATCCAGCAAGGTACCGATATCGGTGTTGATACCCAGGTTCCATTTTTCCGTTGGAGCGAAAGTGATCCCGGTCGCGTGCGTAAGCCCGGTCATGGTGTCGTTGTACTGGTAGCGCTCCTCGAGGAACACACTGGTGCTGTCGGCCAGCCGCGATTTCACGCCGGCCACGAGATTGCCTTCGCTGCCGCGCAGGTTGCGCAGCGCGTTGTCGGTCCGTTCGTTCTCGAGCGCGTAGTTCAAATACATGCTCGTGCGTTCGGAGTGGAGGTAATTCGTACCGACCCTGGCGCCAACGCCCAGATCGCCGTCCGATACCTCCGCGTCCAGGCGCAGCCGGTCCGATACGCGGTACGATCCGCCCACGCCGAGGCGGGCGTTCTCCTGGTAATTGCCCGTTACGGACACCGTGTCCTGCACGAAGCCGTAGGTATTCCATGTGGTCTTCGAATCGAAACCGATCTGCACGATCGCATCGCTGCGCTCCCCCTCGATCTGCGTCAGCGGCACCAGCGGTGAATTGTCGGTCCTGTTCTCCACGCGGTAACCGGCGCTCACGTCCCAGTGATAGGTCAGGCGGTAACCGAGATTGAATTCCTGTGCCTTGCTTTCCAGGCCCTGTTCCTGGCTAACGTTGTCGAGTTTGGCGCCGATCACCACGCGTTCCGCGACCGGCATGCGCAGCGCACCGCCCCAGGTCCGCGTATCGGTGAGGGTCGTCAGCCCCGGTGCGGTAAAGCCGCCTTCGACCTCCTGCCCATACACGGACAGCTTGGCATCCCCGAAGCCGATGATGTCGTTGGACCCGATGCTGAGATCGGCGCGTTTCGCTTCCGCCTCGGCGGCGACGAACGAGGCCGGATCGAAGGTATTGAACTGGAAGCCGCCGTCGCTGGAGACGAGCGGCATGGCGACCAGGCCCTCGCTTTTCGCCTGCTGTACCTTGAGCCACGAGTCGGCGCTCATACGCAGTGTAAGGTCGGCCCCGTTCAGCGCGCTGTCGTCGCTGTCCTGTTCATTGACGTTGGAGGTCACGCCCAGTTTCACGTGATCCCCGATCCAGTAGTGCGCCTGCCCTCCCGCCGAAAGCGCTTCGATCTCGTCGAAGCCCGGGCTGTACTCGTACCTGACGACGAGGTAAGCCTCGTCTCCGGACAGTGCGTTGCTGCGCACGAGCAGGTTGTCGTCCGCGGTCGATGCCAGCGGCTCCGCCAGCACGATGCGCCCCTGCAGGTAGTCGATGTCGTAATCCATCGCCGGCATGAGGTTCACGACACCGGTCACGATGCCGGAGGCCTTGTCCCGGATCTCGATGCGCGCGCGTTCCGACCCTGGCAGGATGTCCTGGCGCTTGAGGAAATACAGCGATCCGCCGGTACCGCGGAACTCCTCGCGGCTCGGCACGGTGCCGGGTTCCGCCGTGAACACGTCGACCGCGGCCCGCTGCTCGCCGAACTCCGTGGTTGCATCCGTCTGGTAGTGCAGGTTGGCGCCGTACAGTCCGCGGTCCACCTGTGCCAGCTCGTTGTTCATGTAGCCGATCTTGAAATTGCCCCACTGGCCGTAGTTCTCGTCTTCGCTCAGCCGTACAAAGAACTTGCCCATGGTCGGCGCGAGTTCCGTTACGGTCGCATCGTCGCCGAACGTGGGATAGTGGTAATCGGGATCGATGCGCCGGAACAGCGACTGCGGGGACTTGTCCATGAAGTTGCTGAACATGTTGTCCAGCGATTCCTCGTCCGTATCGACGCTCGCCGTCAGCCGCCAGGTCTCCGCAAATTTGCCGTCGACGAAGAAGGCCAGCCGTCCGCTGGCATTGGAATCGAGCTCATAGTCCGAATTGGCACCGGTCAACAACTCGGCGGGACCGCTGATCTTGTTTTCAGCCAGCGTGAAATCCGCCATGCCGACGTAGAACCAGTCGTTCGTTTCGAACTCGAGATCGCGCAGGTACAGCTTGCCGTTCCCTTCCGGGTCCAGCACCGCCACTTCGACCGTATGCGCGCCTTGCGGCAGGATCTCCTGGGTGACGAAGCTGCCCCTGTCGTCCACCGGCACGGGGCGCCCGGCCACATACACCTGGTGCTCCGCCGGGATACCGTTGCCCCGCACGTTCACGGTGCCGCTTCCCAGGCCGATGTTGTGCAATGCCAGCGTGTTTTCGCCATAAGCAGAAAGCAGCGCGGGATTCGTCTCGCCGCTGGCCACGGACACGTTGTCATCGATGACGGAAACATCGTCGTACGTGAACCACAGCGGTTGCGCGCGCGTCTCGTCGAAGTTCCCGTCCTGCCCGTAAGCTCGCAGGACATACGCCAGCTCGTGCACCGGCGCGGTGAACCAGGCGGCCGGCGGCTGCCACGATGCGTAG
>DATICC010000300.1:0-5137 GCA_035457045.1 Woeseiaceae bacterium
CGAGAGAACTAAGCACTTCGGTGAACTGATCTATCCCAACCTGATGTTGAGTCTGTCGCGCGACCACGCCGCGGCATTCATCGTCTGGCCGAAGGGACCGGAAGAGACCCGCATCGAATGCAGGTTCCTGTTTCATCCGGAAGCGATCGAGGGCGCGGATTTCGATCCCTCTGATGCTGCCGACTTCTGGGACATCGTCAACCGCCAGGACTGGAACATCTGCGAGCGGGTGCAGCGGGGCATGCATTCCAGGCCTTTTGACACGGGGTACTATGCTCCGATGGAGGATATGAGCCTGGATATAAGGAGATACGTTTCAACCCGTCTTGGCACGGAATCGCACTGAACCCTGATTGCTCGATGACGTCATATTCTGCTTACCAACCTGGAGCTGAATGCGGAAGTAATTTTATGCGTACCATTGTTTCTCGAGCGCTTTCTCTTGTCCTCCCGATCCTCGTCGTGTCGGCCGCCGGCGCCGTCGGCGTCGTTCGCGAATTTTCCGGCACGGACAGCGTCACGACCGCGGATTTCGAGGTTACCGCACCGTGGATCATCGATTGGCGATCGAACGGTGATTTCCCGGCGATGCTTGGATTCGAGGTCTCGCTGATCGACGCGACGACCGGTATGCATGTCGGCCAGGTGGCAAAGGTCGTCGAGCGGGCGGGGAACGGCGTCAGTCTTTTCGGGAAGAGCGGGCGATACCGGTTGCGCATCAATTCAACGCTGGCACGCTGGCACATCAAAGTCGAAGAGATCAGCGCAGAGGACGCGAAGCTGTATACGCCGAAATGAAAACGATGGACCAGGGCCGGCGATGAAAGGCGGCATGCCGGAAATTATCGAAGAGATCCTCAGGTCGCCGAGCCTCTACCGCGGCGAGTTTCGCGCCATCGAAGATCCGGCGGACCGGCCCATCAAGTTTCTTGGCGGCCAGAGAATCAAGGAACTGCTGCAGCCGTCGCTTTACTGGTTGCTGCGAAATACGCCGTCGGCGTTTGCCTTGCTGCCCTTCCGCCTCATCGTCGCCGTTGGGCGCGGACTCTACTGGTACAAGGGCAATCCATTGCGGCGCTCGTGCGAGGACATTTGCAGGCTTGCCAGCGCCGCCGGTTACGGGCATGAGCCGAGGCACATCTATCGCCGGTATCTGGCGAACGTCCTCTCGACGGCGAGGGCATACCACAAGTTGCTGAGATCGGGTTCCGGAGAGGTGCTTGACCTCGTGGATGCCGGCGAGGTGCGTCGAGTCATGAGTAAAGAGCCGCTAAGGGATGGCAGGGCGTTCATACTGTTCGGGGCTCACAACCTTGCGGCGATCTATGGCAGCGTAGCGCTTGCCCGGTCGATGCCGTTGCTGATCGTAATTCGCAACTCGAAGACCATAGCGCGAACGCGGCTCGCGCTCGACCTGCTGGAACGCATCCACGCGCGGATCCTGATGGTGCGGGGCGGCAACCCGTTCGAAATCTCGCGCGCGATGTTCGCCGCACTGAATGACAACCAGGTCCTGGCGGCGACGGTCGACAACGTCGATCCGGGTTTCGGTGTCGAGGCGAGAATCTTCGGTGTCGAGGTCGAATTCGCACCCTGGGCAGCGCGCATCGCGGCGAAACGGCGGGTTCCAGTCGTGCCCGTCTATTTCCACTCGCTGGATACCGGTGCCCGGGTCGTACTCGGTGAGCCGCTGCTGACCGACGACCCGTTGGCGGCGATCCGGCATTACGTGAGTTTCTTCGAGAATCGCATACTCGAGGATCCAGCAAGCTGGATCTATCTCGTCGACAGGAAGTGGTGCGGCGTCCTGCGCAAGGCCGCGGCTGCCCTGCATTGATCTGCTTCAGGACCCGAGGCGATAGCGCAACTTGATGACGAGCTGGTCGCCAAGGGGGTTGTTCCAGGAATCCTGGAACAAGGTACTGAATTCCGTCAGCGCGGTGAAACGCTGATCGCCCTTCGTATACACGATGAACAGATCCGATAATGGGGCGATCTGCCAGCGGTAGCGAACCTGGAAATTCAGCTGGGAGATGCTGAAATCGTCGGTAGGGCCTGGTGGTTTCGGCACCTGCACGAGATCGGTATCGTCGTCAGGCAAAACATAGAACTCGCTTTCCTCGGCCCGAATGCCTATCCATTGCAGCGACACACGCAGTTGCTGCATCGCTGTCGGAAATATCTCGACGCTGAAGTCCGGCTGCCATTGTTCAGCAAGGAAAGTCGTGAAGTTCTGGTCTTCCTGGTGCAGCAGCCAGCCGTCGCGGTCCTGGTAGCTGGCCCGGAGCGCAACATTGATATTGTGCCTCGGCCGCCAGGTCACACCGGCGGCGCCCTCGAGCGTTCGACCCCCGACAAATTCGCCGCGATAGGCCATGGTGCCGGAAAACGAGACCGGCAGGGACGTGTCGGTCGTGTAGTTAACATCGAAATTGACTCTCTCCGCTACGCCGAAAGTACCATTGCCGAAACTGTTGCGGTCGTCGTAGCGTTCCGGAAACCACGCCAAAGTACCCCAGAATTCGTGCAGATTGTTCAGTGTGAATTCGTATCCTGAAGCAATGGCATTGTTGGTGCGGTACCCCTCGCCGTTTTCCTCGTAACGCAGGAACGGAGACAGTTTGAAATCGCGGATCGCGGTCAGGCCTGAGCGTATCCACTCCATGCGGTACCAGATGTCGGTATTGTTATTGCGTATCTGGAATCCGAGATCATTGACATTCAGTTTGTCATCGAAAACAGTCAGTTCGATGCCGTGCCTGAATCCCTGGCGTGGAATGTGGGTAAGGTCCGCGGTCACTCCGGTTCCCTGTCCAGTCTCGTCGCGATCGGAGTAGATCAGCTGCCCGTCGAAGCGCCACTTGCCGCTGCTGCTGAGATAGTGTGCGTCCGCGGCATGCACATAGGCATCGGCATCAGGATGTGCGACGACCGACGACGAAAATCCGAGGCCCCGGTAGGCGGCGCCACGGCTATCCTCGTAAATGACCCGCAACGTACCGAAGTCCTGCCCCGCCTGCGCATAAACGCTGCCATCGGCAACAAAGTCCGTCTCGTCCTCGGTGGCGGCGAGAAACCCGTATCGAAAGGCACCGTATTGTCCGGTGACTTTGGCGGCGCCGAGTATGTCCGCAACCCTCAGCGCTTCGCGCGCATCCAGCGAGACTCCTGGGGGCAGCTCCGGCGGCCTCGGCCGCCCGCCTATACGACGGGTATTGACGACGGTGAAGCGACGGTCGCCCTCGGCATCGGCGCGCGGCGTCGTGTCGAATATTTCCTGGCCTTCCTGGAAGAAAAGGCGTTTCTCGGGAAAGAAAGTCTCGTTGGCGGTCAGGTTTACGACGACGTCATCGGATTCGACGGAACCGAAATCGGGATTTGCCGTTGCCGTGAGTTGGAAGTTGGTCGACGGCCGCCAGAACAGGTCGAGCCCGGCCTTGTATCGGGTTTCATCGGTGACCTGGTCGACCGTGGACGACACGTACGGAAACACGCTCCACTGCTGGCGCGGATCGACGCCCTGCAACTCGAGCGGCTGGAATGCACTCATGAAGCGGGACTGCGAACTGGGCAGGGCGGGCCATCCCCAGATTTCATTGCGGTGCGCCACCTGGCGCTGCATGTAAAAACCAATACGCCGCTGGTCCCGTTCCCGGGTCATCGCCATTTGCGACCAGGGCACGAACATTTCCGCAGACCAGCCGCGCGAGGTAACCTGGGTTGCGCCATACCACGCGCCGTCCCATTCGGCGCTGTACAGGCGCTCCGGCAGAATCGTGCCGTCGCGCTGGCTGTCTCCGAGTGAAACGTTCATCCAGTAGCCGTATCGGCCGCTGCCGGATGTATCCAGTGTCACCGACACATAGTCGCGGTTTACGTCGAAGTCGTCCCGTGGCGTAAAGCGCCTGACCAGGGTATCGGCCGGCTGCTCCATGTCGACACCGATATAGAGCCCAAGCTCGGTGTAAAGGATCCTGACCTCGGTCGCGTAGCGCGGCTCGGCCAGCGTGTCCGGCTCGAGGACCCGCAACTCGCGTATCACGGTCAAGTCCGACCAGGCCGGCTCGTCGAGATGGCCGTCGACGTCAATAGCCGCCTCGTCGTGCACAAAACGAGTCAACCGGATCGGGTTTCCGGAACCCGAATCCACAACGACGTCCGGTAACGTTTCCTGCCTGGCATTCGCCGTCGACGCAAGTGCGAGCGCAAGGACGCCCCCCAGCAATTTCTGTTGCAATACTCCCCCCGGGGAATCAGTCCAGCTCGATATACACGCGGCGATTGTGCTTGCCCTTCTTTTCGACCTTGCCGAGCCGAATCCCGCCGACTTCCGCGGTCGAATTCAGGTGCGTGCCACCGCAAGGCTGCAGATCGACGCCCTCGATTTCCAGCAACCGCACCTTCCCGGCCCCCTTCGGCGGTTGCACGGACATGGTTCGTACGAGTTCCGGCTGTGCGGCGAGTTCCGCATCGCTGATCCACCGGCAGGATACGCGGTGATTCTCCTCGACCAGGGCTTGCAGGCGCCGATTCACATCGTCCTTGTCGAACGAGTCCTCCATATCGAAGTCGAGGCGGCTCCTGTCTGCGGATATATTCCCTCCGGTAACGCCGTAACGCAGTACCGAGCCGAGCAGGTGCAAGCCGGTATGCATGCGCATGTGCCGATAACGCCGCTCCCAGTCGATGATCGCAGTCACCGTCGTACCCGGTGCCGGTACTACACTCGTGTCCGCAATGACGTGCTCGATCGAGCCGTCCTCACCATAACGTGTGTCGGTTACCGCGACGTCGCCGCCGCTCCAGCGGATGCGGCCCGAATCGCCCGGCTGACCGCCGCCCATCGGGTAGAACACCGTACGGTCGAGCACGATTGAGGTGTCGGTCGTGCGCAGCACTTTGGCCTGGCACTCCTTGAGATAGGAGTCCTCCCGGAACAGGGATTCTGTCATTATCTTCACTCCGGCCACGGGCCTTCGTTTTTTTGCCGTTGCCCGCAGGCGACGATATTCTTATATAACACGCCCCTGGCGACCAAGTCCTGCCGCATGCATCCATCATCAGAATCACACGGCCACTGGCCCGGCATGAGCGGCGGGGGACGTGCATTCCTGAAAATGCACGGCCTTCGGAATCA
>DATICC010000301.1:0-3968 GCA_035457045.1 Woeseiaceae bacterium
GCGGTGCCAGCTTTGAGAGGTCGCCTGCAATGCAGGCTCCTACAGTGCAAGCCCACAGCCGCTGGTGTATCGGTGCGAGGTATTCGCAGGGCGTTACAGTTGTTCATCGATGCCGCGGTTGGCAAGTGCATCGGCTTCTTCGTTGCCGGCGATGCCGTTGTGCGCCTTCACCCATTTCCAGCGCACGCGATGGTTCGATCGCAGGCGGTCGAGTTCCTGCCAAAGGTCCTGGTTCTTCACCGGTTTTTTCCCGGCGGTCTTCCAGCCCCGCTCCTTCCACGCCGGCAACCAGCGCTCGATGCCTTCCATCAGGTATTTCGAATCGGTGTGCAACACCACCTCGCGGGAACCGTTCAGCGCTTTCAGCGCCTCGATCGCCGCCGTCAGTTCCATGCGATTGTTGGTGGTCAGTCTCTCGCCGCCGTGCAGGGTCTTGCGCCGCTTGCCCGCGATCAGCAATGCGCCCCAGCCACCGGGACCGGGATTTCCCCGGCAAGCCCCGTCCGTGTAGATCTCAATGGTCCTGGTCAAAACGTATGTGACTGATTCGGCTGGTGGGTTTGACTAACCCGGCGACCACTTGCGGCTGGCTGCGCCAGGGTTTGCGTATCTGCGTCAGCGTGTAGACGCGCTTTTGCGCGGTGAGCATATAGCAGGCCGCGAGCTCCGGCCAGAAACGCTGCCCGCGCCGTTCCCAGTCCGGCGAGCAAGGGCCGCGGCTGCCCGGCAACGGCCAGCGGAAAAAATACCGCGATACACCGTGGATGCGCAGGTCAAGGAGGCGCAGCCAGTCGCTCAGGCGCCGGTCCGCGATCAGTTGACGCGCGCCGGGCGGCAGCCCGGCGCCGGGTACCAGCCGCCTCAAGCCCCACAGGCCGCCGGGCTTGAAGCCGAGCACGACCAGGTAGCCGTCGGAGCGCAGCACCCTGTGGACCTCGCGGAGGATCGCGTGCGGCCGCTCGCTGAAATCCAGCGTGTGCGGCAGCAGCACCAGGTCGATGGAATCGCTGGCCACCGGCAGCCGGTGCGGCTCGCCATAGGCCCCGGGGCGGCTTTGCCGGTCCCCCGGATAATCGTCAGAGAGACATACACCGCGCTGGGTGCGGGCAAGGCGCAGGAAGCAGCGATCGTCGCCCCAGCGGCCGATCTGCAGGCATTGCTCGCCGAAGATACCGTCGATGGCCTCTTCGACCACGCGCAACTCCTGCGCCAGCAGGGCCTGCCCCAGCGGCGTGGCAAGCCAGGTGGTGGCGCTGCGGATTCCGGCGTTGGTCTTGTCGGGTTGCGTATCGATGGCGGCAATTCTCAAAAGCTGTGAACAGGTACTTGCATCGGTCTTTGCGGTACGTAGGATAGCCCGATGTCCCTTCCCGATTCGAATATTCGCGGCCGAAGTGCCGCCCGCCTCACGCTTTGGCTGCTGTTTGCGGCGGTCATTGCGCGTGCCGAATACTGGCCCGCGCCAGGGACTGTTTCGGCGAGCTACCTGGCAAATACGATCAGTAATGACCAGATCTGGCTGGACCTCGATGACTACGAGCGCCTGACTCTTAGCCCGCTCACGGCCGGCGTGCCGGCATCCGGAACGGCCGACGTTGCCGCGGCGGACTCCGGCGACCTGCTCGCCTACCTGAGGGACGGCTTCAGCCTGCCGCCGGTCATGAACGACCGCGTCGAGGCCCAGCTCAACTGGTTCCGGCGCAACCCCGAGTACCTGGAGCGCGTCCTGCTGCGCGGACAGCGCTACCTGCCCTACATCACGGCCGAGATCGAGCAGCGGGGCCTGCCGCTGGAGCTCGCGCTCCTGCCCGTCGTGGAGAGCGCCTACGATCCTTTCGCTTACTCCCACGGCCGTGCGGCCGGCCTGTGGCAGATCATCCCGGGCACCGCCCGGCGCTTCGGCATCCGGCAGAACTGGTGGTACGACGGGCGCCGCGACGTCATCGATTCGACGCGCGCCGCGCTGGATTACCTCGCCTACCTGCACGAGCTGATGCAGGGCGACTGGCTGCTCGCGGTCGCTTCGTACAACTCCGGCGAGGGCAATGTGCAAAAGGCCGTGCGCCAGAACCAGGGCAAGGGCCGGCCCAGCGATTTCTGGAATCTGAAATTATCCAAAGAAACAAGCAGTTATGTTCCGAAGCTGATGGCGCTCGTCGAGATCGTCCGGGACCCGGAGGCTTTCGGCCTGACCCTGCCGGAGATCCGCAACGCGCCGCAGTTTGCAGCCACGGAAGTCGGCGGGCAGCTCGATCTCGCGCTGGCAGCCGAGATCGCTGGCCTCGACATGGAAACGCTTTACGCATTCAACTCCGGCTTCAACCGCTGGGCGACCGATCCGGACGGGCCGCACCGGCTCATCCTGCCGATCGGGCACGTGGAGGATTTCCAGGCGGCGTTGCAGTCGGTGCCCCCCGCCGAGCGGGTGCGCTGGCAACGCCACAAGATCCGGCCCGGTGAAACCATTTCCGAGATCGCCGACCAGTACAACACGCCGCTGGCGTCGATCAAGAGCGTGAACGAGCTGCGCGGCAATACCATACGCGCCGGCGAGTACCTGATGATCCCGGTCGCCGCCAAGCCGCTCGCGGATTACAGCCTGAGCGCCGAGCAGCGGCGCAACCAGACGCAGAATCGCAGCCGGCAGGGACAGCGCATCGACCATATCGTCGCCTCCGGCGAGAGTTTCTGGTCCATCAGCCAGCGTTACGGTGTCGGCATGAAGGAACTCGCCGCCTGGAACGGCATGGCACCCAGGGACACCCTGTCGATAGGCCAGAAACTGGTGGTGTGGACCAGGCAGGCGAACGCAGCCGCGGCCGAGAGCGTTGCGGCCACCACGCGCAAGCTGAACTACACGGTGCGCAGCGGCGACTCGCTGTACCTCATCGCCAACCGCTTCCGCATTTCCGTCTCCGATCTCGTACGCTGGAACAACATCGACAAAAACAATATTCTGCGACCAGGACAAAAGCTGACGATGTACGTCGACGTGACGCGGCAGTCGAGCTGATCACAGAATCGGGGCCAGACCCCGATCCTGGTCGAGTCAATTGCGGGGAGAAATCATGGGATTCATGGCTGGAAAGCGGGCGCTGATCGTCGGCCTCGCGAGTAATCGTTCGATTGCCTGGGGCATCGCGCAGGCCTTTGCGCGCGAAGGCGCGGATCTTGCGTTCACCTACCAGAACGACAAACTGAAGGGGCGCGTCGAGGAAATGGCCGGCGAGCTCGGATCGAAACTGACCTACCCGCTCGATGTCGGGTCGGATGCCGAGATCGACGCCGTCATGCAATGGCTAAAAAAGGAATGGGGCGGCTTCGAGGTGCTGGTGCACTCGGTCGGTTTTGCACCTCGCGATCAGCTGAGCGGCACCTATATCGAGGCGGTCACCCGCGAAGGATTCCGGATCGCCCACGATATCTCCAGTTACAGCCTTGCCGGGCTCGCGAAAGCGGCCTTGCCGCTCATGGAAAAGCGCAATTCGGCGATCCTCACGCTGTCTTACCTCGGCGCCGTGCGCGCCGTGCCCAATTACAACGTGATGGGCCTCGCCAAGGCGAGCCTGGAAGCCAACGTGCGCTTCCTCGCCTCCGATCTCGGGCCGCGCGGGATACGCGTCAATGCGATTTCGGCCGGCGCCATCAAAACGCTGGCAGCCGCCGGCATCAGCGGTTTTCGCAAAATGCTGGCGCACATGGAACAGGTGTCGCCGATACGGCGCAACGTCACGCCGGAAGACGTGGGCAACGCGGCGGCATTCCTGTGTTCGGATCTCGCCGCGGGCGTAGCGGGCGAAATCCTTTACGTCGATGGCGGCTACAACACCATCGGCATGTACCTCGACGAGGAGTAGATCTAAAAAAGGGGTCGGGTTTCCTGAGCGACCAGGCAAGGCACGGCAGCCGGGGGGAGGCCTGTGACGGGATGGCTCCCTGCGGTCCGCTTAATTCCCGTCACAGGCCTC
>DATICC010000302.1:0-2655 GCA_035457045.1 Woeseiaceae bacterium
CGGGAGGAGGCGTTCATCCGCATGAAAGGCAACGAGGTGTTCCGCGCAGCCGTCGGGGTACTGGATGCGATCGCCCGGGAGACCCTGTCGGTCAACGGGGTGCAACCGGGCGACATAGACTGGCTTGTTCCCCACCAGGCCAACCTCCGGATCATTGCGGCCGCCGCGAAGAAGCTGGACCTGCCCATGGATCGCGTGGTGGTGACAGTCGACGAGCACGCCAATACGTCCAGTGCGTCCATCCCGCTGGCACTGGATGTCGCAGTACGTGACGGGCGGGTGCAACGCGGGGACCTGCTCCTGTTTGAGGCTTTCGGTGCCGGATTCACCTGGGGATCCGCGTTGGTCCGGTACTGAGCGGTGCCCCGGCCAGGAGCAAAAATCGGTCACTTGCATCATTTAAGGTCGCCAATTCTTAGCCTAAGTAAGTGTTTTAATTGATGAAATCTAAAGCCCCGAAAAGCTGCTAGACTAATGCCGCCTTACGTTCGACTTACCGTAACGGCAGCGCAATGCTGCAAACAAAAACAAAGATAACAAAGGCATACAAGGGGTTAATCATGAGTCTAAGTAAAATCGTGCGCCTGGTCGCGCTGCTGATAGCTGTGGTTGCGGCATTCGTCAATCTTCCGGAGGAAGCGGCCTTGGTAGCGCTCGCCGGCCTGGTCGGTGGCTATTTCATAGAAGAGGAATACGCTTCCCGGTTCCTCATCGGCGCACTGGCGCTGGCCATGGTACATGGAGCACTACAGCCCATCTGGGGCGTAGGCCCATACCTCACGACCTTGCTCGGCAGCGTCAGCTCATTGTTCAATGCCGCGGCCTGCACCGTCATCGTTATGGGTGTGTACAACCGCCTCAAACCCTGAGGTCGCAATGGCAGGATAAGAAGGTCCGCTGCGGCGGACCTTTTTTATGGCCGGCTGAAAGCTCATGACTTGGCTAAGCTACC
This sequence comes from Woeseiaceae bacterium, assembly GCA_035457045.1. GTDB lineage: Bacteria > Pseudomonadota > Gammaproteobacteria > Steroidobacterales > Woeseiaceae > JAKEGN01. The sequence goes on from DATICC010000302.1 coordinate 953, forward strand.
TGACATAAGCCATTGAAAACAAAAAGTCTGGGCATGCGAACTGTGAATCCTTTCACATTTCAGGGTTTTGACCGTCTCTATACTGCGACACATGGACCTGTCGCCGGGCGGCGACAGACGACACCCAGGAACGGCGGTACCGCCGTGTAGACGACGATGGACACACCACTCTCCCGATCTTACGTTTCGCTGAAGCTCTCGGAGATTCAGAAGCGCTGCAACGAACTCATGGACGAGCCGGACAGCCTGATCGAATTGCAGCTGGAAGAATCGGAACCCGTTCAAGACAGCGGCGACCCGTATAACCACGCCTGAGCCGTCACAGGCCTCAGTCGACGCGTCGTGGCTCCGCGCGCGGATGCCGGGCTGACGCCGATGCTGCCGGCTCTGCACCGGCAAGCACTTCGCAGAAATCGCATTTCTCCTCGTATCCGCCGCGGCTGTGTATGCCGCGAATCAGCACTGTCCGCCAGATCCAGATCCCCAGGACCAGCAGGGCGGACAAGGGCAGGGCGGCGAGCGGCTCCGCCAGCACCATGAAATCGTAGGCACCGTGCAGGAACGCGGCGGACGGCACGGACCACAAAGCCGGCAACAGCCACGCTCTCCGGGCAAGGTAGGCGCGGGCAATGTAGTACCCCCACACCGAGGCAAACATAATGTGCACCAGCGGGCCGGCGAAGCCGCGGGCCACGGCCTCGAGCGAGGTCAGGAACTGCAGGTAGTGCAGGTTCTCGGCTGTGGCATAACCGAGGGCTATGAACGACGCATATATAATGCCATCGAGCGCTTCGTCCAGTGCCCGAAAACGCAGGACGACCACCAGAAACGGCAGCAGTTTCGCCAGTTCCTCGATCGGACCAATAGCCAGCATGGCGTACGCGAACAGGCCGGGCAGGTTGCCGAGGCCCAGCTCCAGAGCGTCGTAGCGCAGGCCCAGGATTCCCAGGCCCTCGTACAGCAGCTGGCTGATGCCTGCACTGGCAAATCCGAGTACGAAGCAGATCAGCAGGTTGCCGGCCGGCTCCGGCAAGTGCCTGTCGTAGTAGTAGTGGTAGCCGGCCCAGAACAACACCGGCACCAGGATCTGCAGGCTGAACCAGAGGATGGGCATGTGACGACTATCGCCGAGGCCGGCTCAGCCGTCTCGCAACGTCGTCACAGTATGGTCCTTCAGTTGCGGCGAAACCGGCCGCCGAGGAAATCCTTCAGCATCACCCAGTCGCCCATGAAGCTGTACAAGGGATGTTGAAAGGTGGCCGGCCGGTTGTGCTCGAAAAAGAAGTGTCCGGTCCAGGCGAAACCGTAACCGACCACGAGTCCCGCGAGCAGCAGCAGGTATTGTTCGGCCCAGAGTGCGTAAATCCAGATCAGTAATGCCAGGGAAGTACCGGTGTAGTGCAGTGCCCGGCACACCGGATGGCTGTGTTCTTTCAGGTAGTAGGGATAAAACTCCGAAAAGCTCGTGAAACTCGTTTGCTGCTCGCTCATGTGGGCTACCACGTTTCCTGGTGAAGGTCATCGTTCGGGCATGGCCGTTTGCCGATGATAACGCCAATCGACTGTCAGCCGCCGAATTGCACGCGCATGCCGAGGTATCCGGCCCGGCCCGGCGTCCGGTAGCCGTAGATTTCTTCATAGGTTTCGTCGAGCAGATTGCTGCCGCGGGCAAAAACGGTGAATGCCCGGGAGATATCCCAGGT
>DATICC010000303.1:0-6918 GCA_035457045.1 Woeseiaceae bacterium
GAAGTATTCCTGCTCCGGATCGGAACTCATGTTGACAAAGGGCAGCACGATGATGGACTTGTCGCCGTAGCTACCCACGATGGCGTCAGCCCTGCCTTCCTGGCGGGCCGCCTCGATCCGGCTCACATCCCGCGCCGGATCGAAAACAAACTTGTCGATGGCAAAGTAGCTGATGCCGATCACCAGCAGGAGGGTGATTCCCCGGTCGACGAACTGCGCCTGGCGCCGTGCCGAAGCCGGGAATTCGGTTGCGCCGGTATCCGCCCGAATGCCACCAGCCGTCCACTCGAATTTCCACGACAACACGATGACCGGAACAAGCCCGACCACCAGTACTATGATCAACGCCGACAGCGCCGCCTGCGGCAGGCCGAATGCGGGAAACACGGTGGCCGCAACCTGGACGAGCAGCCATATGGCCGCCAGGTAGGCCAGGCCGACGCGGATCACGCCGCGTCTTTTGAGTTCTCCGACCAGCGACACAGAGTTCACGACCCCCGACAGACGCGCGCCTGTGGATGCAGCGGCGGTGGCCGCATTCTACCTGCGTAACCCCGAGCCGGTGAGTGAGGCCTCGATCTCGGGCGGATACACCGGTTTGAAAACGATACGGCTCACGTCCTCATCCGTCTTGCCGTATTTCTCCAGAAACGCCTGCCAGCGTGGGTCTGGTTTCAATTTAGAGTAGAGGTCTGTCTTTACCCGGGCGGCCGAAGCTGGACCTTCCGTTTCGACCATTCGGTCAAGCCAGAAAAACGCCTGGTCATTGTCGCCGGTCCAGGCGTAGATTCTGGCAATAGACTCCGGGCCTGGATTCCCGCTTTCCCGAAGTCCCGCGAAGCCGCTTTCGAATTCCGCCAGCCTGCCCAGATCGTGCAGGGCAAGCAAGCGGCCAAGCTGCCGCAGACCGCCGCTTTCGCCATTGTCCAGCTTGTCGAATGTATCGAGCGCTTTTTCCGGCTCGCCTGCTACGAGCCAGGCGACGCCGAGGGGCCAGAGCAGCGCATCGTTCGCCGGGTGCCAGTCGAGAATTGCCTCCAGGCGCGCCGCCGCTTCGCGGTGCCGCCCGGTGGCGCGCAAGCAGTTGGCCAGCTGGGTTACGCAGGAGCTGCATCCAGGGTCTCTTTCCACGACGTACTCGGCGACAGCAGTCGCCTCGTCGTATCGGTTGAGTTCGATCAGAAGGGCGCCAAGCCCGCGCATGTTATCGATAGCATAAGGATCCAGGCTGGTGGCACGCTCTATGTACGTTGCTGCAAGTTGCAGGTCGTCGCGCCATTGCCAGGTCAACCAGCCCAGCCAACCGTAAGCGCGATTACCTGCCTTGTCGATCTTGAACAGCTCATCGAGCCGCGCCCATGCGAGCCGTTCATAGTGCGCCTGCTGGTCGGGCCGGCTGTAATACAGGCGGAAATACGCGCGGATCAGTTCGGCATTGGCGGACACCCAGTCAGGCTGCAGCTCAACGGCTTTTTCCAGGAGCGACGCAGCTTCGAATTCGGCCGCGCCGGAATCGCCCGTGTGCAGCAAATGCCTGCCGCGCAGAAACAGTTCGTAGGCCCGCGGATCGATCTCTTCGGCCCGCGGCCCGCTGCCAAGTAGCTTAAGTTTCAGGTCGGCTACTACTTTTGCCGAAATCTCGTCCTGGATGGAGAAAATGTCATCCAGCTCCCGGTCGTACGTGTCCGACCACAGGTGTGTGTCGGTGCGGGCATCGATCAATTGAGCCGTGATCCGTACCTTGTTGCCGGAGCGCCGTACCGAGCCCTCGAGGATATGCGCCACGTTCAGCTTCTTCGCCACCTCGGAGATCACAATGTCCTTGCCCTTGAAGGTGAACGCGGTGGAGCGCGAGATCACCCGCAGTTCGGGAATCTGCGCCAACAGGTTCAGCAATTCCTCCGAGATCCCGTCCGAGAAATACTCCTGCCCGGGGTCTGCACTCATGTTGACGAACGGTAATACAACGATCGATTTGTCCCCGTAGGATTCGACGACGGCATCTGCACGCCCCTCTTCCCGCGCTGTCTGGATTTTTTCTGCGTCGCGTGTCGGATCGAGTACAAACTTGTCGACGGCAAAGTAGCCGAGGGCCAGCACGAGGGTGACGATGATGGCGCGATCCAGCGTCTTGTGGCGCGCTCCCGCCGGCTCCGCGGGAGCGCCTGCGTCGCGGCGGATTCCTTCAGGTGTCAGCTGGAATATCCAGGCGAGTATCAGCGCCGGCAGGAAACCGATCGCCAGCAACACGATCACGTTCGTTACCGCCGTGTCGGTGAAGCCGAGCCTTGGCAGCACCGTGTCGGCCACCTGAATGAGCAGCCAGGCGCCGGCGAGGTAAGCCACGCCAACGCGAAAAACGTTGCGCCGGCTGAGTTCCTCGATGAACGATCCTTTTTTCACCTGCGGCCGCCGCTCGAAGTTACGTCTGGTGCCCGGCCCCTGACAGGAATGCCGGCGCCGCTACACGTCGAGGTTGGAAACGGTAAGCGCGTTTTTCTCGATAAACTCGCGGCGCGGCTCTACCTGGTCGCCCATCAGCGTAGTGAATATCTCGTCGGCCTTCACCGCATCCTCGATCTTCACCTGCATGAGGCGGCGGGTTTCCGGGTTGACCGTGGTATCCCACAGCTGTTCCGGATTCATTTCGCCAAGGCCCTTGTAGCGTTGGATCGTCTGGCCCTTGCGTGCTTCGTTCATCAGCCACTGAATGGCGTCGGCGAAGTTCGAAGCAGCCACTTTGCGATCGCCCCTTTCCACGTACGCGCCGTCTGCCAGCAGCCCGCGCAGTTTTTCGGCGTGCGCGCTGATATGCCGGTACTCGTTCGTATCGAGAAACTCCCGCGGCAGGTAGCGGGATGCCCCGATGCCGTGTTGCATACGGCGTATGGCTATGCGCACGCCCTCGCCGTCGGCATCGCCGCGCTCGAGCTCGGCCGTATAGCTGCCGCCGTTGCCGCTATCAGCACGATCGCTTCGGCCGGCCCCGGCTTTCGGCAGCGCCGCCGAAAGCATGTCGGTCCATCGCTGCAGCGCGTCGAGATCGCCGGTGACCCGTTCATCCGCTGTCGGCAACGTCGCCATTGCGCGCAATACCTTGAGGTCGTACCGGTTGGCCAGCCGGGCGATGATGTTCTCGACCAGTACATGCTCCTTTGCCAGCGCTTCGAGCGCGACCGCCGAAAGCGGTGGCGCCGTCGCATTGACATGCAGCTGCGCACCGTCGAGGGCGGCATTCAGGAGATGTGCATTCAGTTCTGCATCGTCCTTTACGTACACCTCCTGCTTGCCTTTCTTCACCTTGTAGAGCGGCGGCTGCGCGATGTAGATGTGGCCGCGCTTTATGAGTTCAGGCATCTGTCGGTAGAAGAAGGTCAGCAGCAAGGTACGGATGTGCGAGCCGTCGACATCGGCGTCGGTCATGATGATGACGCGGTGATAGCGCAGTTTCTCGATGTCGAAGTCGTCCCGTCCGATGCCGCAGCCGAGCGCCGTGATGAGTGTGCCCACTTCATTCGACGACAACATCTTGTCGAACCGCGCCTTCTCCACGTTCAGAATTTTTCCCTTGAGCGGAAGGATCGCCTGGGTACGGCGGTCGCGGCCCTGTTTCGCGGAGCCTCCAGCCGAATCACCCTCGACGAGGAACAGCTCCGAGAGTGCGGGGTCTTTTTCCTGGCAGTCGGCCAGCTTGCCGGGCAGCCCTGCTATGTCCAGCGCGCCCTTGCGTCGCGTCATTTCGCGGGCCTTGCGGGCGGCCTCGCGGGCGCGCGCAGCGTCGATGATCTTGCTGACTATCGCCCTGGCCTCCTGCGGTTGCTCCAGCAGGAATTCCTCAAGGCGCTCGGCCATCACAGACTCGACGACGCCTTTGATTTCTGATGAAACCAGTTTGTCCTTGGTCTGCGAGGAGAATTTCGGGTCCGACATCTTGACTGACAGGACGGCGGTCAGTCCCTCGCGAGCGTCGTCGCCGGTCGGTGCCAGCTTGTCCTTGCGGCTGGACATTTCTTTCTCGATATAGCTGTTCAGCGTTCGCGTCAATGCACTGCGGAAGCCCGCGAGATGGGTGCCGCCGTCACGTTGCGGAATATTGTTGGTGTAGCAGAACATGTTCTCCTGGTAACCGTCGTTCCACTGCATTGCAGCTTCCACAACGACGCCCTCGCGCTCGTTCTGGAATGCAAAAACCGATGGGTGTATCGCCGTCTTGTTGCGGTTCAGGTGTTCGACGAAAGCGCGGATGCCGCCCGCGTACTGGAACACTTCGCGCTTGTCCTCGCGCTCATCCGACAGCTCGATACGTACGCCCGAGTTGAGGAATGACAATTCCCGCAGCCTGCGCGCCAGAATTTCGTAGTGGTACTCGATATTCGTGAAGGTGCCTGAACTCGGCTTGAAGCGGATCGTGGTTCCGGTGCGTTTGGACGGCCCGACCTCGGCCAGGGGCGCGACCGGCTCGCCATGCCGGTACTCCTGCTGGTGGATCTTTCCGTCCCGGTGAATGGTCAGCAGGAGCTGCTCGGACAGGGCATTGACAACGGATACGCCCACGCCGTGCAGGCCCCCCGAGACTTTGTAGGAGTTGTCGTCGAATTTACCGCCGGCATGCAGCACCGTCATGATGACCTCGGCGGCCGAGCGGCCCTCCTCCGGGTGAATATCCACGGGTATGCCGCGGCCGTCGTCGGTGACCGTGACGGACTCGTCGGCGTGGACGGTGACCGTAATGACCGTGCAATAGCCCGCCAGCGCCTCGTCTATGGAGTTGTCCACCACCTCGAAAACCATGTGGTGCAGGCCGGTTCCATCATCGGTGTCGCCTATGTACATTCCCGGCCGCTTGCGGACGGCCTCGAGTCCCTTTAAGACCTTGATATTGCTGGAAGTATATTCTTTCTTGCCGGTCATTCGATGTCCTCTTGGGATAGCCGGCGCATTGTAGCAAAATCGGCTACGAAAGGCAGTCCAAATACCTGATGTTTGGCGAGTTTTTGGGGTTTCTAGCCGCCGGCCGGATTGGCAGGAGACAGTTGGCCATGTTCCACGTGGAACAGCGCCGGCGGCTGCTCGAAAATGCGCTGATCCGGCACCAGGGCCGTCGCTATCACCTGGCAGCCCAGCGCCCCGACCTCGGCCATCAGGCGCCGCAAGGAATCGGCGTCCAGTTCGGCCGCCGGATCGTCGAGGAGCAGCAGCAAGGGTTGCCCGAGCGCCGCCTGGGCCGTCTCCGCTGCCGCAAGCACCATGCTGCAGGCAAGCAGTTTCTGCTGCCCGCGGGACACCAGTTTTTTCGCCTGCCGTTCGTCGTAGATCAGGCGCAGTTCAGCCCGCTGCGGCCCGGCCTGCGTTGCTCCCTGCTGGCGGTCCCTTTCCAGGCCGCTCGAAAGCGCGTCCTGCAGGTGTTTGCCGGCAGGCCAGCCGCGGCGGTACTCGAATCCCACAGCGCCCCCGAGCAGCCGTTCCCCGGTCCGCCGCATGGCGTCGCCGGCGGCCTCGAGCACTCGCCGTCTGGCCGCGTCCAGCTCCTCGGCGGCCTCACAGAACTCCCTCCCCCAGGCCAGAAGCTCTTCGGTCCCGGCCCCCTCCCGCAGCGCGGCGTTTCGCTGCCGCAGCACCCGCCGGAAGCGACGCCAGAGCTCGAGGTAGCCGTGTTCCACGTGGAACGCCAGCCAATCGAGGTAGCGCCGGCGCTCCTCCGGTCCACCAGCCACCAGCTTGTGTACGTCCGGATCGATGATCTGCAGCGGCAGCACCTCCGCCAGTGCGGCCGCCCCGCTGGCTGGCTCGCCGTCGATATGCACTTCCAGGCCGGCGGCGCTGTTACGCACCCCCACGATTCTCGTGCGTGGTCCCTGTGCCACCTTGCCCAGCAGCACAAACGCGGCGGCGCCGTGGCGAATCAAGCCGCTGGCCGGAGCTCCGCGGAACGACCGGCCACGGCCCACATAAGCTATTGCCTCAAGGAGGCTGGTTTTGCCGGAGGCGTTCGGCCCGTAAATGAGGTTATTACCCGCGCCAGGCTCCAGCTCGGCGCTGCCAAAACAGCGGAAATCGCTGATGCCCAGGAATTTCAGCGGCACGGGTGCGCCGCGGTGGCTAGAGGCGCATCGGCATAACGACGTACTTGCAGTCGTCGGAGTCCGGCTGGCGCAACAGGCAGCTCGAGTTGCCATCCACGAGGGCCAGTGAGACCTGCTCGGACTCGATGGCTCCCAGGGCATCCAGCAGGTAATTGACGTTGAACCCTATCTCTATGTCGGCACCCTTGTACGACACGGCGAGCTCTTCCTCGGCTTCTTCCTGCTCCGGGTTATGTGCCTGCAGGATGACCGTATCCTTGTGTATGGTCAGCCGTATGCCGCGGTATTTTTCGTTCGACAGGATCGCGGTTCTTTGCAAGGCGGCACGGAATAACTGCCTGTCCGCCCCCAGTGCATTCGTCGTATCCTGCGGGATAACCCGCTCGTACTCCGGAAATCGCCCGTCGATGAGCTTCGAAGTGAAACGGATCCCGTCGAGCTGGATCCGGATGTGGTTGCTGCCCAGTTCCAGGTTCAGCGTGCCTTCTCCGGTCATCAGCCGTTGAAGTTCCAGTACCCCTTTGCGCGGCACAATGACCTGCTGCTCCGGCAGCTTGCCGCCCGGGAGTTCAACCTGGCAAAGGGCCAGGCGGTGCCCGTCCGTTGCGACTGCCCGCAGGTGCTTTTTCCCGGTTTCCAGCAAAAGGCCATTCAGGTAATACCTGACATCCTGCTGCGCCATCGAGAAGTGCGTCTTATCGAGCAGCCTGCGCAATGTTTCCTGCGCCAGCTCCAGTGACTGTCCGGCATTGATGTCCTCGACGGTGGGAAACTCCGCCGCCGGCAGGGTCGTCAACGTAAATTTGCTCCGCCCTGACTTGACCACCAGCTTCTC
>DATICC010000304.1:0-12450 GCA_035457045.1 Woeseiaceae bacterium
CCTACACCAAGCCGGTGCTGCACAAGATGGCTTACGGCACGGACACGGAAGAGCATGGCGAAGAGAGTGTGCAGCCGGCATCGGCGGGGCACGACGAGCTGCAGGAACTCCGGCTGTTGGGCCAGCGGATTGCCGAACTCGAGGCACGACTGGCCGGCAAGGCGGGAAAGGCATAAGCCATGGAACTCATACTGCTCGGCATCTACTCGTACCTCGCGTACCTCGTCTACTTCAAGTTCAAGTGGTTGCCCTGGAACATCGTGACCCAGGTAATCACCATTACCATCCCGATCGTGGGCCTCACGCTCCTCATCCTGATCCTCAACATCGTCGCGCCGTCGTCGCACGACGTGCGAGTTATCAATTACGTCGTGCCCGTCGTACCGCGCGTGTCGGGCCGCGTGATCGACGTACCCATCGAAGCAAACCGTCCGATCAGCAAGGGTGACGTCCTGTTTCGTATCGATCCCGTGCCGTTCGAACTCGCGGTCAAGGCTGCCGAGGGCAATCTCGGCATGCTGAACGCCAAACTGCTCACGGCCGAAGCCAACCAGCGCACGCTGGGCGAGCAACTAAACTCGGCGACGGGACAGGTGCAGGCACTGAGCGCGCAGCTGGACCTGGTGCGCCTGCGCTTGCGGCAGTACCAGGAACTCGCATCAACCGGCGCAGGCAACAAGTTCGACCTCGAACAGGCACAGGCGGAAGTCAGGAAGCTCGAAGGGCAGCTGGCCTCGACCGTCGCCGAGCAGTCACAAGTCCGGGAAAAGCTGGCCGCAAAGACCGTTGACGGCGAACAGGACGAGGTTGCACAGGTCAAGGCGCAGATCGCGCAGGCGGAAGCACAGCTTGGCGACGCGCGCTGGAGCCTCGAGCAAACGATCTATTACGCCCCCGCCGACGGCACAGTCGTCTCCCTTGCGCTGCGCCCGGGAACGGTCGCCGCCATGTTGCCGATGCTGCCGGTAATGACCTTCGTCGAGGACGAACAGTGGATACTCGCCATCTATCACCAGAACGAAGTGCGCAAGATCAAGCCGGGACAGGAGGCGGAAGTCGCTTTCAAGATGTATCCAGGCCGTATCGTGAAACTCAAAGTGGACTCCGTGATGTGGGCCACCGCGCAGGGCCAGTTGCCGATCGGCGGGCACAGCGTGACTGCCGGTATCGCGCCGATTCCGCCCAATGCGCTGGCAGTACGGCTGCTGGTGGACGACAAAGACAAGGACCTGTTCCTGGCTTCAGGGGCCCACGGTGCCGGCGCGGTGTATACCGACAGCGGGAAGGCGCTGCATATCCTGCGCAAGATCATCCTGCGCATCAGCGCCAAGCTCGACTGGCTGATACTCAAGCTCCACTGATGAAACGCTTGCCTGTGCACTGTCGAGATATGACACGGCGGCGTGCCAGGAACCTGGTATTGCTCCTTTGCGGGATGATGTTCGTGGCGGCATGCGTCAGCGATCCGCCCACTTTGGAGGAAATTCACCAGCAATCCGAAACACTCGCCAACCTGCCGCTGGCGGAGGGCTGGAAGGCGGGAGCCGTGAGCGGCTCGATTACGGACAACTGGCTTGCGTCGTTCAATGACCCCCAGCTCGAAGCGCTGGTAGCGGAAGCGATGCGCAACAACACCGACTTGCGGGTCAGTGCGGCGCGCGTGGAGCAGGCAGCGCAATACGTAGAACTGGCCAAGTCCGCGCTGCGTCCCGCCGTAAACATTTTCGGCACGGGCGGTGCCAACATGGGCGGCGGCGATGCATTGCAATACATCTCGCTCGGTGCCTCGTGGGAGCTGGACCTCTGGGGCCGCATGCGCTACGGGCGTAACGCCTATGAAGCCACGTACGCGTCTGCGCAGGCGGATTTCGAGTTCGGCCGGCAATCGCTTGCGGCCATGATGGCGAAGAGCTGGTTCACCGCGACCGAAACCTGGCTGCAATTGCAGATTGCCACGGACATGGTCAGGGCCGCCGAGGAACTGGTCACGCTGGCGGAAAACCGCTGGAAGGTCGGCATCGGCAGCGAACAGGACGTGGCTTTGGCACGCGCCAACCTCGGCAGCTTCCAGGACACGGTCAAGCAGGTGCAGCTGGCGCACACGCAAAGCCTGCGTGCGGTGGAATTGCTGCTGGGTCGCTATCCGGGCGCCGAAATCCAGGCGCGGCACGACCTGCCCGCCCTGCCCGGACCCATCCCGGGCGGCTTGCCGCTGGAAATGCTGGAACGCCGTCCCGACATGGTCGCCGCCGAGCGCCGGGTCGCCGCCGCGTTCAATCGTGTTGGTGAAGCCAAGGCGGCGCGCTTGCCGAAGCTCACCCTGAACGCCAATGTGGCCGGCATCCAAAGCGACATCCTCGAGTTGGCGGAGGATTTCGAGAACCCGACGGCCGGAGTCGGGGCAAAATTGCTGGTCCCGCTATACCAGGGCGGTGGCTTGCAGGCGCAGGTCGAGATCCGCACGCTCGAGCAGAAGGAAGCGACTGCCGCGTATGCGAACCTCGCGTTACGCGCGCTCGGCGACGTCGAGAACACGCTCGCAGCGGCACAGACTCTGGCCGAGCGTGACCGCATCCTTCAGGATACCGTGGCTTACAACCGGCGGGCTCTCGAGCTGGCGCAAACGAGCTACCGCGTGGGCACAATCGACCTGCGCTCCGTGCAGTTGCAGCAGATCGACCTGCACACTGCAAGTCTCGCCCTGCTGCGTGTGCAAAGCGAACAATTGGCGCAGCGCGCCAATTTGCACCTGGTCCTCGGCGGAAGTTTCGAGACAGCGAGTACGGCAGCAGCTGCGGCTACCGGTAATGGCGCCGACGCGGTGGCCGGCACGCAATAAGTGCTCAGTCCCGCGTTGCGGGCGCCTTGCCTATCCGCCGAGCGCCATGGTCCCGGCCACCACGAAGGATCCGATGACGACCATGCCAATCCCCACTCCCCACGGGTGACGCCCGGTGAGTTTGCCGAACGCATAGCCGACCACGAACAGCAGCACGATGGCGACAGCGTTCGACACGCGCATGGCCGTGAAGATCTCCTCGAAAACGAGGAACGGGATCGCCACCGGAAACGTGGACAGGAACACGAGCAGAAAAGCAGCGAATGCCCCGCGCCAGTCCTCCAGGCCCAGGCGCGCACGCGAAGGTGGATCGGGTAACTTCAGCAAGCGTTGTCGCATCGACTCGAGTTCCTGCGGCGTGAGTACGGAGGCGACCAGCGGCGGCAATGCGCCGGCGATGAGTTTTTGCGCGCTTTGTGCATCGCCGGTTTTTCGCACAGCGAGGTAGGTCATCAGGTTCTGGCTCTTTTCCGCGAGACAGCTCATCAGGTAGAACCAGCCGTCGATGAGGCCCCAGGCCAGGTTGCATCCCAGCGCTCCGATCAGCATCAACTTTACGTCCTCACGGCCGACTTCGGCGACGCTGAGTGAGCAGGTGAACGTCAGCACCATGATCAGCCCGAACAGCACCTCGGACAGTCGATCCATGGGATCGAGTGCGCGCCTCGAGGATTTGCCAGCAGCTTCGGCGGACATACAAACCTCTTGCTATGTGCGTGGCGGCAACAGGTACAGGGTCATGGCGAACACCAGGTAAACCGCAAGCAGCAGCACGCCGACAAACCATGCCGAACGTCCGCTGTTGGTTACCACCGTCGCCGTGAGCGTGGCGATGAACATCATCACCACGGCACCCGGCCAGAAGTCCAGGCCCATTGGCGTCGGGCCCAGCACGTAACTGAGCAGCACCAGCACCGGGGCAACGAACAGTGCGATTTGCGATGCGCTTCCGAGTGCGATGCTCACGGCAAGGTCCATCCGGTTCTTGCGCGCGCCGGAGAATGCCGAGGCCATCTCCGCCGCACCGCCGACGAGCGCAACCACGATGAAGCCGACGAACGCGGGCGTCATGCCGAAGGTCACTGCTGCCTGCTCCACCGATGCAACGAACACATGGCTGACCATCGCCACAAGTACCGTGACTATGGCCAGGACGGTCAGCGCCAACGCGATCGGCCAGGGCGCCTCATGCGCATCCTCGGCCTCCGCGCTGGCAAATACCTCGCGGTGGGTTTTCAGGGAGAACAGCATGCCCAGGCCGTAAGCGGCAATGAGGAGAAACGCGAGCCCGAGGCTCAGTTCCCGAATGAACACCGTTCCCTGCGTGGCATCGACGTTGGCAATGGCTGACGGGACCAGCAATGCGACTGTCGCCAGTAACAGCAACACCGCCTGCAGGCGGGCACTGGCCTGGTTGTACTCCTGCACGTGGTACTTGAGCCCGCCGAGCAAAAACGAGGCTCCCAGCATGAACAGGGTATTGGTGACAATGACGCCGGCGATGGAGGCCTTGACCAGCATGTACTGGCCGGCACTCAGGGCAGTCAGCGCGATGACCAGCTCGGTGAGATTACCGAGGGTCGCGTTGAGCAGCCCGCCGGCGGTATCGCCGGTCCGGGCCGCCACAGATTCAGTGGCATGGCTGAGCAGCGCCGCGAGCGGCACGATGGCCAGCACGGACAGCACGAACAGCAGGGTGTGCGACTCCGGCCTGAGTATCTCGGCCGCGAACAGCACCGGCACGAAAATAAGCAGCCAAAGCAAGGGGTTGTGTCGAATCTCGTTCAGCAGGTAACGCATGGGATTTGTATCCTGTTGTTTGACGACCGGCTGCCGTGGCGGGGACGGCGCAGACAACTTGCAGCTTCAATCGGCACAGGACGATACTATACGCGCGTCGGTCGAGCGTTCCGCAAGAAAGCGCTGCCGCCGAACCAGGAACCGCGCGGCTGCCACCGAAAGCAACCCACCTGGCGGGACCTGATCCACCTGAAGGCAGGAGACGAAGTGCACGTCGTGCGAGCGGCCAGCGTCTTTTCACGGGGCACCCGGCTTGCATGGCCGGGCACGTTGCTGCTTTGCTGTTTCCTCCTGCTGACGACAACTGCGGCGACCGCGGACCCAACCCTGGAGCGGCTGCGTGAGATAGCGGTACTCCGCCTGGGCTATCTCACGGCTGTGCCGCCCTTCTCCTATCACGACGAATCCGGCAGGCCCGCCGGCTATGCCGTGGCAATGTGCGAGCGCATTGCGAGTGGCTTGCGGGAGCGGCTGGCCCTGCCGGCTCTGCGCAGCGAGTTCGTCGCCGTCGGTCAGGATGCACGCTTCGATGCGGTGCAGAACGGCACGGTCGACCTGCTCTGTGCCGGCGGTACACCGACGCTGGCCCTGAGAGAGAAAGTCGCTTTCTCGATCCCGATTTTTCCGGGCGGAATCGGCGCCCTGGTGCACAGCGATGCACCGGCGAGTCTGCAGGCTGCCCTCGCCGGGGAGCCGCTGCCCGCCAACCCGCGCTGGGGGACCTCGCTCGGACAGGTCATGCAGAAGCGGATTTTTGTTTCCGTCCCCGGCAGCCGGTCGGCTGCATGGCTGGAACGCGCCATCCGGGATTTTGGATTGACGGCCACGATCAGCCCTGTCGAAAACATCGACCACGGCCTTGAGATCTTGGCGGAGCGACAGGCCGATGTCATGTTCGCAGAGCGCGAAGTCCTGCTATACGCGGTCCAGCACAACGCCGTTGCGAAAGACCTGACGGTTTTCGAACGGAAATTCACGCTCGAACCGATCGCTTTTGCCCTGCCGCGCGCCGACGAGGACTTCCGGCTTATGGTGGATGCGGAACTCAGCGAGCAGTATCGGTCGGGAGCGTGGTCAGAGGTCTACGTACCGGTCTTCGGCGAACCGGACGAAGAAACACGCCGCTTTTTCGTCAACACGGCGGTGGCCGAATGAGTGCCATGGCAGAGGAAAAGCCCAGTCTCGGACTTCTCGCCTGTACAGCGCTGGTCGTTGGCAACATGGTCGGTTCCGGTTTTTTTATAGCCCCGGCTGCCCTTGCTCCCTACGGCACCACCGCTATTATCGGCTGGGGCGTAATGTCCTTCGGCGCCGTGTGCCTGGGGATGGTGTTCGCAAGGCTTGCCCGGATCGCGCCCGTGACTGGCGGACCTTATGCCTATACGCGCCTGGGGTTCGGCAAGTTCGCGGGCTTCCTGATCGCCTGGGGTTACTGGATCTCGATCTGGGTCTCGCTGCCGGCAATGGCAGCGGCCCTCGTGGGATACCTGGGCAAGCTCATCCCCGCCCTCGGCGACCATTTCGCCCTGCGCGTCGCTATAGGCCTCGGCGCCATGTGGCTGGTGGCTGCCATCAATTTGCGGGGAGTGAAGGAAGCCGGGATCTTCCAGTCGGTCACGACCATAACAAAGCTCGTGCCCTTCATCGCTATCTGCTCGTTTGGCCTCTTCTGGGTGGACTGGTCGACCTTCGAAACCATCAATCCCAGCGGCAAACCGTTCCTGAGTGCGCTTGCAGCGACTGCGCCGCTTACCATGTTCGCTTTCCTCGGCATCGAATCGGCTACCGTACCTGCCGGTGACGTCGTCGACCCGAAACGCACCATTCCGCTTGCTACGATAATCGGCACACTCATCGCGGCATTGATCTATACCGTTGGCACGACCGTGGTAATGGGCGTCATGCCGCTGGAAACGCTTGCCAAATCCCCGGCCCCGTTCGCCGATGCAGCAAGCCTCATGTGGGGCGAATGGGCAGCCGTTGCGATTTCGCTTGCGGCGATCATTTCCTCGCTGGGCGCGCTGAACGGCTGGACCCTGATGCTCGGACAGGTGCCGATGGCGGCGGCGAGGGATGGCGCAATGCCGGCCATCTTTGCCCGGTTGTCGTCGCGCGGTGTGCCGGCGCGGGGCCTGGTCATCTCGGTCAGTCTCGCAACGCTGCTGGTCCTGGTCGAGATCTCGGGGACGGGTGCCATGGTCGCTTTCTACAACGTCGTCGTCTCGCTTGCGACCGACGCTGCGATGATCCCGTACGTCTTTTGCTCGGTCGTCGAAGCCATCCTCTTCATCACCCGCAAACCGCTGTCGCGGGCACTGCGCATCGGTCCCTTCATGCCGGTCAGCATCGTCGCATTCGTGTTCTCGCTGGCCACCATTTTCGGCGCGGGCGCGTCGGCGGGAATGTGGGCGCTGATACTGCTGCTGCTGGCAGCGCCGGTTTGGGTATACCTCGTGAACGGACACGAAAAAGGGCGCGGACAAGGGCGCGAAGCAGATGCCGTTCAGCAATAGGTGATCATACGAATCCAGAACTTTCACATGCAGTAGGACCATGGTGCACAGAGCACTACTCTCGGGAGGAACGCGCCCGCGCGTTTCCTCAAGCCGGGCCTGAAGGTTCGCGGCGCAAATTACTCATCCAATCAAGGTATTACCATGATGCATAGTGCCGGAAGTGCTCCGCTCCTGCGGCGGGTATTGGTCGTCGACGACGGGCTGGCCGGGAACGGCGGCACCGCGGCGCGCAGCGTGCGCGCGCTGGTTGCGGAGCTCATGAACAGGGGCATCGCAGCGGTCGAGGCGCTCAGCTACGAGGACGGCCTGGCAACCGTCGTATCGGATGCCGGCATACATTGCATCCTGCTCAACTGGACGCAAGGGCAAAAGGACCAGGGTAGCCACGAACAGGCTGTCGAACTGCTGCGTGCCGTACGCAAGCGCAACGCCCGGTTACCCGTATTTCTCATGGCGAGCCGCCAGCTCGCAGGATCCGTGAGCGTGGAAGTCGCGACCCTTGCGGACGAATTCATCTGGATACTCGATGACACGGCCTCGTTCATTGCCGGTCGGGTCGAGGTTGCCGTCGAACGATACCTCGGCGACCTGTTGCCACCCTTTGCCGCTGCGCTTGCGCGCTATAACCGGGAGCGCGAATACTCCTGGGCCGCGCCCGGGCACCAGGGCGGCGTTGCGTTCCTGAAATCGCCGGTCGGTCGGTTGTTCTTCGACTTCTACGGCGAGAACCTGTTTCGCACCGACATGGGCATCGAACGTGGAGCACTCGGTTCCCTGCTGGGTCACACCGGGCCCGTCGGCGAGAGCGAGCGTTACGCCGCACGGGTGTTCGGCGCTCACCGCTCCTACTCGGTGCTGAACGGCACCTCCGCGTCGAATCGCGCCATCATGTCGGCGTGCGTCGGGGACAACGAGATTGCGCTCTGCGATCGCAATTGCCACAAGTCGATCGAACAAAGTCTGCAGATCAGCGGCGGCATACCGGTGTTCCTCGTGCCGACGCGTAATCGTTACGGAATCATCGGCCCGATTGCACCGGAGCAGCTCGAACCGAAGTCGATCGCGAAGGCCATCGCGAGCAATCCGCTGGCAAAAGCAACCGGGCACAAGCGCGCTGTGTACTCGGTCGTGACCAACTGCACTTACGACGGCATGTGCTACAACGCAAGCGAAGCCGAAAGACGGCTTGCGAAAAGCGTCGACCGCATTCATTTCGACGAAGCGTGGTATGGCTACGCGCGCTTCAACCCGATGTATCGCGACCGTTATGCCATGCGCGGCAATCCGGCTGATCACCCGGAAGACGGCCCGACCGTGTTCGCAACCCACTCCACGCACAAGCTGCTGACCGCGCTGTCGCAAACCTCTTTCATTCATATCCGGGACGGCCGCGGCGCCATCGATCACGGGCGCTTCAACGAAGCGTACTGTTCGCAGGCCAGTACGTCGCCGTTGTACGCGCTCATTGCTTCGAACGACGTTGCCGCCGCGATCATGGACGGGCCGGCCGGCGAGTCGCTCACGCAGGAGACCATCGACGAAGCGGTCGCGTGCCGGCTTGCCGTCGCACGAATTCGCCAGGAATTTCTCGCGAAGAAGGACTGGTTCTTCGCACCCTGGAATGCCGAGAAGGTGCGCGATCCGAAGAGCGGCAAGCTGATCCCGTTTCACAAGGCGCCTGCGGAGCTGCTCGCGACGGACCCGAACTGCTGGATTCTTCATCCTGGCGACAACTGGCATGGATTCGAAGGCCTGCCGGATGGCTGGTGCATGCTCGACCCTATCAAGTTCGGCATCGTCTGCCCGGGCATGAAGGACGATGGAAAACTGGAATCGAGCGGGATACCCGCAGACATCGTCACCGCTTATCTCGGCCGGCACGGCATCGTGCCCTCGCGCACTACCGACCACATGGTCCTGTTCCTTTTCTCAATGGGAGTAACAAAAGGCAAGTGGGGCACGTTGCTCAACACCTTGCTCGATTTCAAGGCCGACTACGATCGCAATGCGCCCCTTGCCGAAGTCCTTCCCGCCGTGGCGGCGGCAGCACCGGATCGATACGCCGGCATGGGGCTCAAGGACCTTGGCGATGAAATGTGGGCCCACCTGCGCAAGAGCAGGCAGGGGCCGTTGCAGGCGGAGGCGTACGGAACGTTGCCCAGGCCCGAGATGTCGCCGCGTCGTGCATTCCAGCGCCTGATGTCCGGCGACGCCGAAAAATTGCCGCTCGCAGAGATGGCGAATCGCGTCGTTGCGGTGGGCGTGATTCCGTATCCGCCCGGCATCCCGATCGTCATGCCGGGCGAAAGCATCGGCAAGGCGGACGGCCCGTGGCTCACCTACCTTCGTACCTTGCAGGAATACGGTCACCGGTTCCCCGGATTTGCCAAGGAAGTCGAAGGTACCGAGGAACGTGACGGCACCTATTACATTTACTGCGTGACGAAAGCTGCACAACGGTAGCAGCAAGGAGACAACGCTATGCAACAGAAGACCCAAAAGAAGATGAACCTGATGCAGCTCACGTTCATCGTTGCCGTCAACATGATGGGCTCCGGCATCATCATGTTGCCGGCCAACATGGCGCAGGTCGGCGCTATCTCGTTGCTGTCATGGCTGGTGACCGCGGTCGGATCCATGGCGATAGCCTATGGCTTCGCGCAGGCCGGGGTTTTCAACCAGCGTGCCGGCGGCATGGCGGCGTATGCAGAAGACGCCTACGGCAAGTCCGGTTACTTCCAGGTGTTCTTCCTGTATTTCCTGTCACTCGCCATCGGTAACGTCGCTATCGGCATTTCGGCCGTAGGCTATCTCGCGACCTTCTTTCCCTGGCTGTCATCGACACCGATCGCAACGACCATCGGCCTGATCGGCCTCCTGTGGCTCACGACGGTTGCCAACTTCGGCGGACCGAGCGTAACCGGCAAGATCGGCTCGATCACGGTGTGGGGCGTGATCATCCCGGTCGGCGCACTGTCGCTGATCGGCTGGTTCTGGTTCAGCTCGGAGACCTTCGACGCCGCCTGGAACCCGCAGGGATTGAGCATCGCGGAGGGCATGGGTTCGAGCATAGCGCTCACCTTGTGGGCGTTCCTCGGCATGGAATCCGCGGCACAGAACTCGGACGCCGTGGAAAATCCGAAACGCGACGTTCCACTGGCCTGCCTGTTCGGCACGCTCGGCGCCGCCGTGGTCTACGTACTTTCGACGGCAGTGATCCAGGGCATCGTGCCGAATGCCGAGCTGGCAGCCTCGACGGGGCCGTTCGGACTCGCCTTCGCAAAAATGTTCAATCCGACGATTGGATCCATCATCATGGCACTGGCTGTCATTGCCTGCGTGGGCTCACTGCTCGGTTGGCAGTTTACGCTCGCCTCGACCGCTAAAGCCGCAGCGGAAGAGAGGATGTTTCCGGCGTTCTTCGCCAAAGTGAACAGCATGGGTGCTCCAATCACCGGCATGCTCATACTCGGCGTCGTGCAAACGCTGCTCGCTCTATCGACGATGTCGCCGACACTCAGCGAGCAATTCAGTGCGCTGGTCAACCTGGCCGTAGTGACCAACGTCATTCCCTACGTTGTCGCTCTTTCCTCGTTGATGGTCATGATGAAAGCGGCGAAAGTGCCGGATAAGCAGTTCACGCGCACCGCTGTCATCGCGTTGGTGGCGATGGGTTACAGCGTATTTGCGCTCTATGCCTCGGGCATGGAGGCAGTCATGGGTGGCGTGCTGGTATTGGGCATCGCCTACATAATCTGGGGGTTCATCGCACCCCGCTTCGCGGCGCCGGCAGCAGCCGGGCGTTCCGGGAAGGTCTGACCGTGGCAAGCGAAACCCAAAGATTAAGGAGAACGATCATGCAAATTGAATCCGTAGTTTCAGGAGACCGTCGGGCCCCGCTTGCGTCGCGATTTGTCGCACGGTCCGTCGCACGGTCCGTCGCGACGTTCGCCGCGGCGGCCGTCATCGGCGCTGCGCTCCCGGCCTCGGCCGCGACCCTCGATCGCATCCAGGAGACCGGCCACATCAGGCTGGGCTATGTTGCCGATGCGCGGCCTTTCACCGATCGCAACGACGCCGGCGCGGCCGAGGGTTATGCGATCGATCTGTGCCAGAAGGTGGTCGAGCAGGTGAAGACGCGACTCGGTCGGGCGGATCTTGCCGTGGACTGGGTGCCCGTCAAGGTCGGCAGCCTCGTGGCTGCAGTACAACAGGGCGACGTCGACCTGTTGTGCACGCCGATAGTCCAGACCCTGTCACGCCGCGAGGCTGTCGCCTATTCGGTGCCGGTATTCCCGGGCGGCGTGCGTGCCGTACTGCGCAAGGATGCGGCTGCCGCACTGCGCGATACGCTCGCCGGCACCCCGGGCGGGAACGCGGTCTGGCGTGGCTCACCGGCGGCGACGGTACTCGGACAGAAGTCCTTTGCCGTGGTCGCGGGTACGACGACCGAAGACTGGCTGGCCGGCAGACTCACCTCATTCCAGATCGACTCGAAGATGGTCCCGGTCGACGACTACAGCTCGGCACTGCAGGCCCTGATGGACAGGAAAGTCGATGCTGTGTTTGGCGACCGCGCCCTGGTCCTGGGGGCCATGGACAGTGCCATGAGCGAGAACCTGGTCATCCTTCCCCGCCTGCTGACGCATGAACCGTTTGCATTTGCGCTGGCGCGAAACGACGACGATTTTCGCCTGCTGGTCGATAGCACGCTCAGCAAGGCCTATGCGTCCGACGGATTTGCCGAGCTCTACACCAAGTGGTGCGGCGACTTCGACGACAGCACGCGCGCGTTCTTCCAGTGGGTCACGCTGGCGGACTAGCGACATGACGAAATCGTCGAAAGCGAATGGCAGCACCCTGCAGCTGCCGGTCAGACAATTTGAGGAGAGTTTCAGATGATCGGACGAAGTACCAAACGGCTGAGCCCGCGCGCTCTGGTTGTGGATGACGAACTTGGCACTGCCACCGCCGAAGGCCGCGCGGCGCGGACGCTGGTTGAGGAACTGAAGGGCCGGGCTATCGAGGTCGTCGAAGCAACTTCTGCGGAGGACGGGACATCCGTGGTCGTATCGGACTCCGCAATCCACGCCGTCCTTATCGACTGGACCCTCGGAGGAGACAAGGATCATGCGAGCGCCCGGGCCTTCCTGAAATTCATACGCGACCGCAATGACAAGATTCCCATCTTCCTCATGGCCGAGCGTGGTGCCGCGACCGCGATCCCGGTCGAAGTCATGGAAATGGTCGACGAGTACGTCTGGACGCTGGAGGACACGGCGGCGTTCGTCGGTG
>DATICC010000305.1:0-3336 GCA_035457045.1 Woeseiaceae bacterium
AAGGGTACAAGGGTCGTGCAGCCGGAAAGACAGGTGGCGACAACGAGACACCGGATAGCCTTGCAAGGTCGCTGAAAGATACTCATACGCTGCCCCTTTGCGGCGAAAAGCCGCGAATGCTTCGCCGGTGTATACAACCCGTTCGACTGGCAAGTCCTGATTTTCAGGCCGAATGAACGCCAAATGCGGGTCGAGTGCCTGCGGTCTCCTCGTCGCGGGCTTTGGCTCGTCTCTACTTGCCGAGCAAGGTGTAGGGCCCGCCCATCTGCAGGGCTCGCAGATAGGCCGGCAACGCGCGGACTCTTTGCAGGTATCCTTGCATTTTCGGGTACTGCGACTTGAGGTCGGTGCGTACTTCGGCGGCCTCGACCGCGAAACTCATCTGTATGTCGGCAGCCGTCATGGAGTCGCCGCAAAACCAGGTCGATTTCGCCAGCGTCGCTTCCATGAATGCCAGGTTTCGTTTGACGTTCGGCTCCAGGTAGTTGCTCCGAACCTTGCCGGTAATACCCTTCGCAATCGGCTTCGCAAAGAACGGCATCGGCGCCGACTCGATCCTGCTCATGATCAGGGACACGATCATGAGCGGCATGAAGCTGCCCTCGGCGTAGTGCAACCAGTAGGTCCACGCCAGCCGCTCCGGCGTTCCTTCGGCGGGTCGAAGGCGTCCGTCATCGTACCTGCCGACCAGGTACTCGATAATGGCGCCGGACTCGGCGACGGTCGTACTCCCGTCCGTGATCACCGGCGATTTGCCGAGGGGGTGCACCGCCTGCAGTTCGGGCGGTGCGAGGCTGGTGAGCGGATCCCGTTTGTACGACTGGATGCGGTATTCGACCGCCAGTTCTTCGAGCAACCAGAGTATGCGTTGCGAGCGCGAGTTCTCGAGGTGGTGAAGGGTTAACATTGCTGGTCGGCCCTGTGGATTTTGACAGGGCCGGATTGTAACCCTTGCGGACGATCAAACCCGGGACTTTGGTGCTACGCAGCCGAACGCGCCCGCGCCTCTTCCAGTACGAGTACCAGTACGTCGGCTTCGATCTCCGCCAGGATCTTCTCGGCCGTGTTGCCGATGGTGACGCCCGCTACTCCGATGCGGCCGACGTTCCCAACGATTACCAGGTCGGCGTGAATACGGTTGGCCATCCGTGGAATCACTTCCGCGGCGCTGCCCTGCCGCACATGCGCCTGCGAGCGCGCGATGCCCAGCATCTTCGCCACATCCGGCGGATGAACAAAGCGATCGGCCTCCGGATATGCGCTGATCGAATGCAACTCGATGGCGTCGCCGCTGCCGCGCAGATTCTTGCCCAGCGCAATAATGGCATCGTTCAGTTCGGCATGACTTTCATCGGCAGCGTTGAAATCCACTGCGACAAGTACCTTTCTCAGTTCCTGCTGCGGATCATGCTTGACCAGGAGAAGTGCGCTGCCACGCAAGGCGCGGATCAATTGCCGATCCGAATTGGCAAGCGAGGCTGGCCGGGCGCTGGCATGCTTGATCACCAGATCGTGCCGGTCTCGCTCTGCCGCAACGCAGACGGCCTCGCGCCAATCGCGATCCCATACAACTTCCGCCTCGACGGTTACTCCGTCGTGGTCGAACGACTTGAGCTGGGCATCGAGCCACAGCCTGTGCCGGGCGAGCTCGACCAGGCGCAATCGTTCCGGGTCATCGCAACGGATATCGGAAAAGACGGCGAGAAACGCAGTGATCGTGCTGCCCGCCCGGTTGCGCGCAATTGACAAGGCTTTTTTCAGCGCCCACTGATCGTTGCGAGTCGGGTCGATGACCGCCATGATGCGAATTGATTTGGTGTACATAGTCGATACTCAGTCAACAGTATTTGGACACATGATTTATTATGCGAAATACGACCATATGGCGATATTCGTATCTGTACCTAGGCCAGAAATCATTTGATCGGCGAAACTTGTGGGGGAGTCGAAATAGCATGAAAACGTGTCCCCGTTTGAGTCTTCCGTTTTGCATGGCACAGCTTTGCCTGGTCTTTTCATCGGCGGTGCATGCAGAGCAAGCCGGCGCATTTGACTACTTCAGTGCCAACCGGACGATGATCCGTAACGGCGTTCAGGCGATCCTCATGTGCAACGGACTTTTCACCTCCCATCGCACACTCGGGCAGGTGTTTGCGCAGGAACTGAAGTACCTGCCGGACCCTGTAGGCACCGCCGAAGGAGGCGATTATCTCGTCGATACGGCAGTCAAAGCGGTTGCGGTCGGCGGCGGCGCCTCGGGACCGGTGATCCGCGCTGCATTCCGCACCGGAATCGGCTGCGTTGTCATGTCACCGGAGCAGACTTTCGACGACATCGATTCCCTCCCGATGCTCGAATTGCCCCCGCCTGCGGGCGATGCCGAAACCATTCCGTGGCCACAGGGGGATCTGATCGTGCCATCCGTAATTCCCGATGAGGTCGATGGCAGCGCCCTGCAGGCCGCATCGGACTGGGCTTTCGAGCGCGAATCGCCAGAGCAAGTGACTTTGAGCCTCCTGGTCGTGTACAAGGGCAACATCGTCCACGAGCGTTACGCGGACGGCGTCGACCGGCACACGCGAACGAGAACCTGGTCCACGGCAAAGAGCATCGCCGCCACGCTGATCGGCATGCTGGTGGATGACGGGCGCATGTCACTGGATGCGCCTCTCGGTTTCGAATGGCTGCCGACCCTGCCCACCACCGAGGCCGATCCTCGCCATGCGATCACGTTGCGGCATTTGCTCAACATGTCGAGCGGGCTCGAACCGGTGGACAGCTTCGGCCTGGAATACGCGACCGGGTCCGGTCTTGCCTACTGGGCCGGCGCGAGTTCGGTCGATGGTGCGCTCAATCGTGGCCTGGTGCGCCAGCCCGGAACCGTTTTCGAGTACGAAAACTATGACACCCTGCTCGCGGTCCATGCCATGAAGCGGGCCCTGGGTAGCGAGAAGATGTATCGGGAATTTCCGCGCACAGCGTTGCTCGATCGCATAGGCATGCGCAGCACGCTGGTCAGCACCGATCGATTTCATGACTTCATCTTGAGCAGCCAGGTCTATACCAACGCGCGCGACCTTGCGCGCTTCGGCCTGCTGTACCTGCAGAACGGGCTCTGGGGCGGCGAGCGACTGATATCGCAAAGCTGGATACGATTCGTCAGGACGCCGGCGCCGGCCACCGCGGCAAGCGGTAATTTTTACGGTGGCCATTGGTGGCTGGTGCCGGACGAGCGCAACGACGTGCCGAAGGATGCCTACAGCACTGTCGGAAACCGCGGCCAGTACGTCATCGTTATACCGTCACACGATACCGTGATCGTGCGTCGCGGCCTGG
>DATICC010000306.1:0-5790 GCA_035457045.1 Woeseiaceae bacterium
TCATTGGAGCGCATCACGTAGAAGAACCGGGCCGCATCGTTGCCGACTTCCTCTCGCAACTGGCGCAGCGTAACGAACTCGCCGGAGCGCGTCGACATCGACATCTTCTCGCCGCCGCGGTACAGCGTAACGAACTGCACCAGCTCGACCTCGAGGCAATCGCCGGCATAACCCATGGCTTCGAGCCCGGCACGCACGCGGGCGACGTAGCCATGATGATCCGCGCCGAGCAGGTCGATCAGGTGGTCGTAACCGCGGCGCCGTTTGTCGTAGTGATAGGCGATGTCCGAGGCGAAATAGGTCTTCTTGCCGTTCTCGCGCACCACCACGCGGTCTTTTTCGTCGCCGTAGTCAGTCGCGCGAAACCAGGTGGCGCCGTCTTTCTTGTACAGCATGCGGCGCTCTTTAAGTATCGCCAGCGCTTCGTCGATCAGGCCTTCCGTGTCCAGGCTCTGTTCCGAGTACCAGCGGTCATATTCGACGCCGAACTCGCTCAAATCCTCGCGAATTTCGTCGCGTATGGATTCGAGCGACTGTTGCCTGAGCTTAAGGAAGTTTTTCTCGCCGAGTAGCTCTATGGCGCGATCGATCATCGCCGTTATGAACACCTCCTTGTCGCCCTCGGGTTCGTCGGCAGGGAGGCCGGCGGCAAGTTCCTTTGCGGTAATCTTCGGCACGCCACGGGTGTCGAGTGCCGCGGCAATTTCACGGATGTAATCGCCGCGGTAGCCGGCACTGGGAAAGGGCACCTTCAGCCCGTCCGCTTCCAGCCGGCGCAACCACACGCTCAGGCCCAGGATGTCCATCTGCCGTCCGGCATCGTTGACGTAGTACTCGCGATCGACCGGAAACCCGGCCGCCTCGAGCAGGTTGCCGACGGTCGCGCCGAATGCCGCATGCCGCCCGTGTCCGACGTGCAACGGTCCGGTGGGATTGGCGGAGACAAACTCGAGCAGGATTTTCGGCGAGGCCTTCGGCGGCAAACGGCCGTAGGCGGCACCGAGTTTCAGGGCCTCGCGTACTTCCCGCTGAAATGCCGGCGCGCCGACAAAGAAATTGATGAATCCGGGTCCGGCGATTGCGGTCTTTTCGACGAGTTCGCTCGCCGGCAGTTTGGCAACGATGGCTGCAGCAAGCTCACGCGGATTCCAGCCCACGCTTTTTGCCAGTCGCATGGCGACATTGGTTGCAAAATCGCCGTGGCGCGAGTCCCGCGTGCGTTCGACATCCACGGTGATGTAGTCGATTTCCGGCAGGCCGGCAAGCTCGGGTATCGCGCGGATCGCCTCCGCAACCAGTTCTGCAATGTTGCTCTTTAAAGTCATCTTTTTCGGAACTTGAACGGGGAATTCACGAATGTTGCCGACGCCGGCGAGCCGGCAATTCTAACTTGCGGTCAGAAAAGCTCAATCGGATCGACGTCGATGGACCATCTTACTCGACGGGCCAACGCGCTGCCTTCCATTTTTGGCTGCAATTGTGCGAGCAGGCTGTGCAATGGTTGGCGTTGCCGGCACTGCAGAAGTATCTGCGCGCGGTAGCGCCCGGCTCGCCGTTCCATGGGCGCGCTGACCGGGCCGAGCACACGCAGTCCTTCGCCCGCGAGCTGATCCGCAAGTCGCCGCAGGCTGTCCAGGAATTGCCAGCAGTCCTGCCGTTTGGCAGCGCTCGCGCGGATGAGTGCGAGTCGGGAGAAGGGCGGCCACGCAGCCGCTTTCCTGGCCGCCAACTCGTTGTTGGCGACGCGCTCGTAACCGCCGTTCAGCAACTCGCTCCAGAACGGATGCTGCGGAAACGCCGTCTGGATAATGACCCGGCCCTGCTTTTTCTCCCGCCCGGCGCGGCCGGATACCTGTACGAGGCTTTGCGCCAGTCGTTCGCTGCCGCGGAAATCCGTGCTGAACAATCCCTGATCGGCGTTTACCACGACCACCAGTTCGAGATTCGGGAAGTGATGGCCCTTCGATAACATCTGCGTGCCCACCAGGATCTGTGCATCTCCGGCGGCCGCCATCGCGAGCGCTTTGATCATCGTCCCTTTCAGCCGCGTGCTGTCGCTGTCGATTCGGGTGATCGTGTCCTGCGGAAAGTGTATCCGCAGGGATTCCTCCAGCCTCTCGGTACCCTGTCCGAGCGCGCGGCTCTCGCCGCCGCAAACGGTGCACACAGGGTCGAGGCGGCGAATGGCGCCGCAATGATGGCATTGCAACTGACTCTTCGCGGCGTGCACCGTGAGTCGTGCATCGCAGTGATCGCACTCGGCGATATGGCCGCAGGACGTGCAGATCAGGGTCGGTGCGAAACCGCGACGGTTCAGAAACACGAGGACCTGCCCGGCCTGCGCCAGCGTGTTGCGAATCGACTGGAGCACCTGCGGGCTCAGCGCATCGTCCGGTGCTGTCGACGAAAGGTCGACCAGGCGCATCAGGGGCGGCACGGCGCTGCCGGCGCGCGTTGGCAACAGCAGATGCCGGTAAGCGCCCTCGCGGCAGCGCTGCAGGGACTCCAGAGACGGCGTGGCGGAGCCGAGCACGATCGGAATATCGAACTGCTTGGCGCGTGCAATGGCGAGGTCGCGCGCCGAATATCGCAAACCTTCCTGCTGCTTCAGAGAGGCATCGTGTTCTTCGTCGATGATGATGAGGCCCGGATTCCTGAGCGGCACGAACACCGCGGAGCGCGTGCCGATGATGAGCGGCGCAGACCCTTCCGCCGCTGCTCGCCAGTTTTGCAGTCTCTCGTTGTCCGACAAAGCCGAGTGCAGAAGCACCGGCTCGAAGCCGAGGCGTTTGCCGAAGCGCGTGACGAGTTGCGGCGTGAGCCCGATCTCCGGCACCAGCACCAGTACCTGGCGGCCGCGCCCGAGTTCGTCCTGAATGAGCCGCAGGTACACCTCGGTCTTGCCGCTGCCGGTCACGCCGTCCAGAAGGCTGACGCCAAACTCCGTGGATCCACGGATGGCGGCGAGCGCCGCTGACTGATCTGCATTCAGCACCGGTCCTTTTTCCGTTGCCAGGATGGCAGCAGCGAGTCCTGCCGCCTCGACGCTCTCCGAATCGATGAGCCAACCTTTCTCGATCATGGCTTTGTGTATACGCCGCCAGCCCGGCATGGCCGCATCGAGCGCGGTGAAACTCATCGGTGAACACTCACTCAGTCGTTCGAGGAGCTCGGCCTGCTTCGCCGCGCGCTTTCGCAGCTCGTGCCAATCCTCAGCCCGCCCCGCAGGGGTCAGGGCGAGCTGATGGATGACGGCGTACAACGGTTTACCTGCGCGCAATGCTGCCGGCAATGCGGCAGCCACCACCTCGCCGATCGGATGATGGTAGTACTCGCTGGTAAAACGGATCAGCCACAGATCATTGGCGTCGAGGATCGGCGTTTCGTCGATGACCGCGAGTACCTGGCGCAGCTTGGCAAGCGGCAGATCGGAGTGATCGGCAGTATCGATCAGCACGGCGGACTCCCTCCGCCGCCCGAAAGGCACGAGAAGACGGCAGCCCGGTCTGATCGTTTGCGGATCGACCCCGGCCGGTGGCAGATAGTCAAAGAGTCGCGCGAGCGGCGCATTGACGGCGACGCGTAGTACGACGGGCTTGGCCTCCTGACGGGGGGTCCTTCTGGTCATTTTCTGTATAAAAACCAAATACTTGAGAGTTATGTGCCGCCCCGCCCATGGGCGTGCCCGGGGCTTCCGGAAACTTGCTCGCGCCCCGTCTGCCGCCGGCCTGTCAACCGGCGCAACTGCGGCGCGTTTTATACCCGTGGTCAACGGAGCTGGCCGGGTGTCGATATTAGACCTCATGGCGCTGGCAGGATGAAGGGAATGGCAAGGAAGTATCTCGCTGCCGAATGCACGGCAGGGCAAATTCGATGACCGCCCGCAGCAGTGTTTTTGCGGTATCGTTCTCCCGCGAGCCGTCGCCGGGAGTCGAAACGCTGCAGCGCGAACAGGAACTGAACCGGTTTTTAGCCGAGGTCGAGAAGCGCGCGCTGCGTATCACCGAGATTTCGATACGCGATCGCGACGAGGCGCTCGACCTTGTGCAGAACGCGATGATCAAACTGGTGCGGAAGTACTCGAGCCGTACGAGCGATGAATGGACGCCGCTCTTCTATCGCATCCTGCAAAACGGGGTACGTGACTGGCATCGGCGCCAGACGGTGAAGAAGCGGGTCATCGTGTGGTTCGGCGGCTCGGATGATGAAGATCCGGACGTGATTGCGAAAGCACCGGACACCGCAGGACGCACACCCCACGAGCAGCTGGAATCACACGAGGCGATGAAGGACCTCGAACGGGCGTTGGCGGGATTGCCGCAGCGACAGAAGGAGGCCTTCATGCTCAGAACATTCGAAGGCCTGGATGTGGCCGATACGGCCACCGCGATGGGATGCAGCGCAGGCAGCGTCAAGACGCATTACTCTCGTGCAGTGCATTCACTGCGCGAAACCCTGGGAGATCACTGGTAATGAGCGAACACAATGATGACGAACTCTTCGAGGCAAAAGCGAAGGGTCTGTTCGACGACAGCGTTCAGGCCATCGACGGCCAGACGCAATCGCGCTTGAACCGCGGGCGGCAAAAAGCACTCGCCGAACTTGCGCGGCGGCCGGCGGCCGGTGTGCTGGGTATCTGGGCGCCGGCGACCGGCGTTGCCGTTGCGGCGGTGGTTGCCGTGGCGCTGTGGAGCGGAAATCGTCCGCCTGCCGATATCGCCCCGGCTTCCAGTGCAACGGATCTTGAAATTCTGCTGAACGAGGACAGCCTGGAGATGCTCGAGGAGCTCGAGTTCTACAGCTGGATCGAGCTGGACGAGGATGCCGGCGCGAATGTCGGCTGAAGAGAAAAGGCGCAGCGTCGCGCTTCGGCTGGCAGTGGTCTGTGGCTTGCTTGCCGCAGGCGTCACCGCCGGCGAGGAAGCGCCGGAACTCGAATTTCTCGAGTACCTCGGAAGCTGGGAAGAATCGGATGAGGACTGGTTGTTGTTCAAGGCAGCTGACAGCGTACCGGTGCAGGTACCGGAACAGCGGATCGATCCCGCACCGACAGGTGAAGAATCGACGGAGACTCAAGATGAAACGTGATATTGCAGTTACCCTGGTGACGATGACCTTGCTGGCGATGACCGGCATGGTCCTTGCGCAGGACCAACCGATCGCCTGGAGCAGCTTGAGCGAAGCGCAGCAACAGGTGCTGAATCCGCATGCCGGGGAATGGGACTCGCTCGGCCCGGAACGGCAGGCACGGCTTGCGGAAGGCGCCAGGCGCTTCGCGGAAATGTCCGATGCCGATCGTGCGGCGGCCCGGCAACGCTTTCAGGCCTGGACCAGCCTGACCGCGGAACAGCGTGCGCTTATTCGCGACCGCTACCAGCAGTTCCAGGACCTGCCACCGGAAGAACGCGAGAGAATCAGGCAAAACTTCCAGCGTTTCCGCGACCTTTCACCGGAGCGCCGGCAGCAGCTTCGCGACAGGTTCCGCCAGATGACACCGGAGCAGCGCGATCGTATCCGCGACCGGCTGCGCAACCGCCAACAGCGCCCCCGCCCGGCCGGCAGCCGCTAGCAGTTCGGCGGAAGAAAAGGTGCCGGGAAAAGGTGTCAGGTTTATTTTTGCAGGCTCGAAAATAAACCTGACACCTTTTCCGCGGTCCGCTTAATTTCCACAAACGACCAGCCCGGTAACTGTCCCGGTAGTCGGCGGAGAGTGCGTGCTCCGGCCGAAGCTGTGGTCGCGCCGTTTCAGCACGTCAGTCGGGGGAGGCCTGTGACGGGAATCAAGCGGAC
>DATICC010000307.1:0-4026 GCA_035457045.1 Woeseiaceae bacterium
CTGGCTGCAGGCAACGGCAACCGATGTCAGCCTGGCTTATGGGCGCGTTCCAAGCCCCTTGCCGCAGGTGCTGGTGGTACCGGTTGGCAATAGCCGGGACCGGGACGACGGTGCCGTGCCTTTCGGCCAGGTCGTCCGCGACGGCGGTGAAACCGTGCTGCTCTATATCAATCAGAACGAGCCTTTGTCGGCTTTCCTCTCGGACTGGACTGCGACACACGAATTCAGTCACCTGCTGTTGCCCTACGTCGACCGGCGGCACAAGTGGATTTCCGAGGGATTTGCCCAGTATTACCAGAACGTATTGCTGGCGCGCTCCGGTGCGTACGACGAACAGTATGCCTGGCAGAAAATCCATGACGGGCTGGAGCGCGGCAGGCTGTCGCGGCCGGAACTGTCACCGAACGAGGCGGCGGACGGCAATGTGCGCACGGGTCTGATGAAGGTCTACTGGAGCGGGGCCGCGATCGCACTGATGGCCGACGTCAGTCTGCGCGAGCTGTCGGGCGGCAGCGAATCGCTGGACTCCGTGCTCGATCGCCTCCAGGACTGTTGCCTGCCATCGGATCATATGTGGTCCGGTCCCGAGCTGTTCGCAAGAATGGATACGCTGACCGACTATCCTTTGTTCATGGCCCTGTACCGCCGCTACGCCGATACAGCCGGATTCCCGGACACCAGCGACCTGTTCGAACGCCTTGGAATGTCGGTCTCTGATGGCAGGGTCAAACTGCGCAAGAGCGGGGAGCTTCGCGATATTCGCCTTGCGATCGTAGCGCCCGATACCGAGACCGCGCACTGGCGCGACAAACTGGTGTCGAACGAGGCCCGAAAACGCTAGACGCGCGCGCCGGACCGGCCTGCCGGCTGATATATACTGGTACGCCCGGCAGGCGTTGGACCAGATCATGAGCGGCAGCAGCCTCGCCATCGACATCCGCAAGGTCAATGGCGACAGACAACTGGAAACCGAAGACAGCGTTGCCGTAGAAGAGCCGCTGGAAATCCAGCTCAGCGCCACGGCACCGCAGGCCGCTGCGGCGAAAAGTGTCTCCATTACCATGCGAACGCCAGGCCATGATGTGGATCTCGCGCTGGGATTCCTTTTCACCGAGGGCATCATCCGCTCGATCGACCAGGTCGCTGGCGTCCTGCATGTGGGTCCGGTCGACGCCGACAGCGGATTGCAGAACACGATACGCGTCGAGGTCCGGCCCGATGTCCGCATCGATCTCGAGCGCCTGCAAAGGCATTTTTATACGACCTCGAGCTGCGGAGTCTGCGGCAAGGCATCACTCGATGCACTGAAGGTAACGGGAGCGACATCGCTTACAGGCGTGACCACGACATTCCGGCGTGACCTGGTCGTTGCAATGCCGGACAAACTCCGCGAACAGCAATACCTGTTCTCACGCACCGGCGGCCTGCATGCCGCGGCGGTTTTTGATTCACGAGGTGAAATCGTGGCGCTCAGGGAAGATGTCGGCCGGCATAATGCCGTGGACAAGGTCGTCGGCTGGTTGTTGACCGAGAAAAGGCTGCCCGCCTCCGGACTGGGCCTGCTGGTCTCCGGCAGGGCCAGCTTCGAGCTCATGCAGAAAACCCTGACCGCAGGAATTCCCCTGCTTGCTGCCGTCGGCGCGCCATCCAGCCTTGCCGTTCAGACGGCGAGGGAGTTCGGCATGACGCTGATTGGCTTTTTGCGCAACGGACGATTCAATCTATATTCCGGTAACGAACGGATCCAATAAGAACATGCCGGCCAAATACGACAAAACCATCGCCGCGGAAATCATCAATCGCTATGGCGCCAGACCCGAGATGCTGGTGCAGATCCTGCATGCATTCGTCGAACGCTATTCCTGTATTAGTGATGAGGCGATACGCCAGATCGCGCTGGCACTGAACCTGTCACGTGCGGAAGTACATGGCGTCGTCAGCTTCTATCACGACTTTCGCACCACACCCGCGGGAAAGCGCGTGATCAGAATCTGCCAGGCGGAGTCCTGCCAGGCGATGGGCAGCCGCAAGCTGACGGAGCACGCGGAAGAGAAGACCGGACTCAGTCTTAATGAAACGAGCAGCGATGGCGAGCTGACCCTCGAGGCCGTGTACTGCCTCGGCAACTGCGCATGCTCGCCGGCAGTCATGGATGGCGAGAAGGTTTACGGGCGCGTCGATCCGGAAGCATTCGATCGCATACTCGGCAGGAAGCAGGCATGACGGCCAAAAGGGTTTTCGTCCCGCGCGAAACCAGCGCGATTTCGCTCGGCGCCGACGAGGTGGCCGAGAAACTCCGCGCCATGCTCGCCAAGTCCGGCAGCAAGCGCGAACTGGTGCGCAATGGCTCCTGGGGCATGTGCTGGCTGGAGCCGCTGGTCGAGGTCGAAACCGGCAAGGGCAGGATCGCGTACGGCCCGGTGACGCCTGGCGACGTCGAGTCGCTCATCGCCGCCGATTTCCTCAATGGCGGCAAGCACAGTTTGCGCCTCGGACCCACCGAAAAAATATCCTGGCTCGAACGGCAGCAACGCTGGACTTTTGCGCGCTGCGGATTGATCGACCCTCTGAGTATCGACCAATTCCGGGAACACGGTGGATTCGACGGTTTCGAGAAAGCCCTCGCCGCCGGCAGTGCGAAGGTAATCGAGACGGTGACAGCCTCCGGGCTGCGTGGCCGCGGCGGTGCCGGATTCCCCGCCGGCATCAAGTGGCAGACGGTCGCGCGTGCGGAGGGCAGCCAGAAGTACGTCGCCTGCAATGCCGACGAAGGCGACAGCGGAACCTTCTCGGATCGCATGCTGATGGAAGGCGATCCGCTGACCCTGATCGAGGGCATGCTGATAGCGGGATTTGCCGTCGGTGCGAACAAGGGTTACGTGTACCTGCGGTCGGAGTATCCGCTGGCACGAAAGATTTTTTCGCAGGCGCTGACGCTCGCGCGCGATGAGGGCTGGCTCGGCCAGGACATCCGCGGCAGCGGCTTCGACTTCGACATCGACCTGCACATCGGCGGCGGCTCCTATGTATGCGGCGAGGAAACCGCGATGCTCGAGAGCCTCGAGGGCAAGGCGGGGCTGATCCGCTACAAGCCGCCCCTGCCCGCCATTGCAGGTCTTTTCGGCAAGCCGACCGTGGTCAACAACGTAATTACATTGGCATCGGTGCCGCGCATCCTTGCCGACGGTGCCGCGAGTTACGCGGAGTACGGCCCCGGCCGGTCGAAAGGCACGCTGGCTTTCCAGCTCGCCGGCAACATCAAGCGCGGCGGGCTGGTCGAGCTGGCCTTCGGCAGGACGCTCCGCGAGCTGATCGAGGACTTCGGCGGCGGCACGGCCTCAGGACGGCCGGTCCGCGCGGTCCAGGTGGGGGGACCGCTCGGCGCCTACTTCCCGGAATCCCTGCTCGATACGCCGCTGGATTATGAAAAATTCGCTGCCCTGGGCGGCATGGTCGGGCATGGCGGGATCGTGGTTTTTGACGATACTGTCGACATGGGCGCCCAGGCCCGGTTTGCCATGGAATTCTGTGCCTTGGAGTCCTGCGGCAAGTGCACGCCCTGCAGGATCGGCTCGGTACGCGGGGTCGAGGTCATCGACCGGATCCGCAACAACGAGAACCGTGAGGCCAACCTGGCCCTGTTGTCCGAGCTTTGTGACACCATGGTGGACGGCTCGCTGTGCGCCATGGGGGGCTTAACGCCGTATCCGGTCCGCAGTGCGCTAAAATACTTCCCGGAGGACTTCGAATCCGGGGCAGGAGACAGGCGATGAGCCTCATCAAGTACAGGGATTTGGGCACACCGGCCAGCAACACCGGGCGCTCGGTCAAGGTCGAAATCGACGGTCTGCCGGCGACCGTCAAGGCTGGCGACACCATACTGCGCGCGGCCCGCGAGTGCGGCGTCGACATCCCGAAACTGTGCGCCACCGACAGCCTGAAGCCCTTCGGCTCCTGCCGCCTGTGCCTGGTCGAAATCGACGGGCGCAAGGGCTACCCTGCTTCCTGCACCACGCCGATCGAGGA
>DATICC010000308.1:0-7110 GCA_035457045.1 Woeseiaceae bacterium
CTGCCGACAGCATCGTGGCGACACAAGTCGTGCGAATCAGCCCGACCTTTGCCGGGTCCCTGCTGATCACGTCGATCGCCTTTCGATCCCGCGGATCCTTGGCGAAGCGGCGCATTGCGGCGCCGGACTCACCCGGTGTCATTTCGCCCATGACGTCGAAATAAGCCCTCGTCACTTCGTTGGTCTGTACCGGGAACTGGTAGGACTCGATGTTTCTCAGCACTTCGGCAAGCTCGTAGATTGCATTGTCCTTGCGCGGCATCGAGCTGTGCCCGCCCGGATTGCGAATGGTGAGGTCGAAACTCGCATAGGCTTTTTCAGCCGCCTGCAGGTAGTAGGCCCTGGGCTGATGATTCGTATCGAGGAGGCCGCCGCCGCCATCGGAATTCAGCACGTATTCCGCGTCCGTCAGTTCGCGATGTGTGGTCACGAGATCGCGAATCGTTAACATGTTGGTTTCTTCATCGCCGCTGAATGCGATGATGAGATCGCGGGTTGGCACAAATCCTTCCGCTTTCAGGCGCAGAAATGTTGTGCTGAGCATCGTGACGCCGAACTTGTTATCCAGCGTGCCCCGCCCGAAGAAATAGCCGTTTTCCTCGATCAGCGCATACGGATCGCGTTCCCAGTCCTGCGGCAGCGCGTCAACGATATCCATGTGCGCAATCAGGAGGATCGGCTTGCGGCCGGACGAATTATCGCCGCGATAGCGGACGACCAGGGACGCCGTTTGCTCGCCGCTGGACAGCAGCAACGGAAGCACATGCACGTCGCCTTCGTCGAAGCCACCTTCGAGAAACCGGTTTGCGAGGTACCCGGCGACCTCCGGTACCTTACCGTGGCCCTCGGAAGTCCGGATCGCGACGATGTCGCGGAACATTTCCAGTGCCTGTTGCTGGTAGTCAGCGCCGTAGTACGAACTTTGATTCTGGGCAGCGACCGGAAGCGCGATGACGGCCATGAGGACAAAGCCGAAGGTCAGTTTCAGCATGAACGGTACCTGGAAGTTCGGGTGCATGGAGGCAAGCATATCCAATACCCTGCAGAGCCGCGACCAGCCGGGCACGGCACCAACCTGCGATTCTGCGACATTTGCCCGATTTGCGGGCCCCGGATGCTGGTAAATTCCCGGCTATGGACAGTGATTTCATCGTGCAACACTGGGGCCTGTTGGCGGGGGCGTTGCTGGTTGTCGCGGTCGCGCTCCATCTCGCGCTGTCAGGCTGGCAGCGCTCGGCTTCCGGTCAGCTGCGCCATGCGCTGGTCAGCATGCAGGAGCAAAGGCGCGCGGCCGCAAAGGCGACGGATGTTGCGGCAAAAGCCGAAGCCCGGCTGGACAAGCTGCTGCAGTCCAGGGACAAGTTGCGACCCAGCCTGCTGCAGGAAGCGAAGGATGCCCTGCAAGATGCGCGGGCGCTGCAGAAAATTGCCGACGACAGGTTGCTGGTTGCCGAAAATCAGGTGCGCCGCATCATCCTCGAGGAATTTCCGCCGGTGAAACAACTCAAGTTGCGCAGGCAATACCTCCCTGCCGACATTCGCGATCCCCGGCCTTTCAGCTTCTGACCGGCAAGCGCGACTCGCTCGCGCCTGCAGTTTCTCCTGCGACCGGGCGCCCCGCACAACTCACAAGGTATCGGCTTCGCTGTTTTCCGGCCAACCGCTCCAGCCGGGACCCCTGACCACGCGTCCGGGAAGCGCACCGGTGTGTTCGCCCCAATTCAACACGTGCACGCCGTTGACGAACACGTGGTCCATGCCGTCTGCGTAGCGGTGCGGGTCTTCAAAGGTCGAATGATCGGCAACCGCTGCCGGGTCGAACACCACGACGTCCGCGTAATAGCCTACGGTCAACTGGCCGCGCTGCCGGATGCCGATGTTACTGGCGGGGAGCGACGTCATGCGCCGGATCGCATCCTTCAGTGGCATGATGCTTTCATCCCGCGAGTACTTGCCAAGAACGCGAGCGAAATTGCCGTATGCACGCGGATGCGGATTGCTGAGCAGAAAAAGACCTTCGTTCGCTACGGCGGCAGCATCCGAGCCGAAGCTTACCCAGGGTTTTCCAACCGCCTTGCGCACGTTGTCTTCCGACATGAGAACGTAAGCCGTACCGACCCGACTGTCGTCCTCGATGACGAGGTCGATGGCTGTTTCTGCAGGTGACGTGCCGCGGGCCTCGGCAACCTCCAGCAAAGTCTGGCCGGTCAGCGGTTTGAGTTTCGCATCGCGGAACTCCAGCAGGATCATGTTTTCCGGCCCCGCCTGAACGAAGAAGTTCTCCCACTCATCGGTCGGCCTTTGCATCTCCTCGACTACCCGGGCACGAGTCTGCGGATCACGCAGGCGCTCCACCCATCGATCATGTCCGCCTTCCTGGACCCAGAGCGGCATGGACGCATCGAGACCGGTGGCGCCGGCCGTATAAGCGTACATGTCCGCGGTGATCGGAAGTCCTGCTTGCCGCGCTCCCTCGATCAGCTGCAGGACATTGTCGAATTTGTGCCAGTTCTGCTTGCCGGCCGCCTTGAGGTGATAAATCTCGGCAGGTGCCCCGGTCACGCTCGCTATCTTGATCAGCTCCTGCACGCCTTCCTCGAGACGGTTGCCTTCGGAGCGTATGTGTGAAATGTAAGCGCCACCGTAGTCGGCGGCGGCCTGTACCAGTGCCATGAGTTCCTCGGTGCTGGCGAAACTCGCGGGTGCATAGATCAGGGAGGAACCTACGCCGAGGGCACCTTCCCGCATGGCCACGCGAACCAATTCCTGCATGCGCCCGAGTTCCTCTGCAGTGGGCGCACGGTCATCGTAACCGACCTCGTGAATGCGCACCGTGGTGGCGCCGACATAGGAAGCTACGTTCGGCGAGATGCCTTTTTCGACCAGGTAATCGAGATACTCGCCGAGCGTCGACCACCGGACTTCGTACGTGATGTCACCCTGCCGCGCCAGCAGCTCCTGCTTCATCGCCGCGTTGAGCGGCCCCATCGAAAATCCTTCGCCCATCACTTCGAGCGTCACGCCCTGCAGTATGTCGCTCATGCCGCGGCCGTCTTCAATCAGTGATTCGGTAGACCAGGAAAGCATGTTGATGAATCCCGGAGCGACTGCCTTGCCGCGGACGTCGTAAGTATTGTTCGCGCTGAACTCGCGCAGGTCGCCGATTGCGGCGATCGTGTCACCGCTAATGGCGAGGTCTGCCACAACCGGATCGTTTCCAAGACCGTCGTATACAGTGCCGCCGCGTAGAATGACATCATAATCTTTCTCACCCGAGCTGCAGGCGAATGTGAGCAGGAGCAGGAACGAAAGCAGTAATCTTGCACTCGAGCGGTAGAATGTCAGCACGCGAACTCCCCCGTATTGGCGTCAGGCCTCAGCTGCTTGCCGCAACCGCCTCGACCTCACGCCAGACCCGCAGCAGATTGCCACCCAGGATCTTGCGTACGTCGTCCTCGCTGTAGCCGCGGTTAAGCAAACCCTCGATCAGGTTCGGATAGGTCGACACGTCCTTCAGGCCGGTCGGCAAGCTGTCGCCGACCCCGTCGTAATCCGAACCGACACCGACGTTGTCCACGCTGGTGAGTCGCACGACGTGATCGAAATGGTCCAGCACCTGCTCGAGTGTTGCGTAAGGATACGCACCGTACTCGGCAGCGTAGCTGCGGTTGAAGGTATCCTCCAGTTCGTCACTGGCTTCGAGGCCGTTCGCTTCCCGGTATTCGGCATACGCGTCACGGCGCGCCATGCTGTAGTCATAGGCCTCTTTGCTGATGAAGGCCGACCCGAAGTTGATCATGACAATGCCGCCGTTCGCGGCCAGGCGAACGATCAGGTCGTCGGAGAGGTTCCGTTCCCAACCCGGCGTGAAATGGCGCGCCGACGAATGGGATGCAATCACCGGCGCAGTTGTCACCTCGAGCACGTTCAGGACCGCGTCGTCTGAAATGTGACTGACGTCGACCATGATGCCGAGCCGGTTCATTTCGCGTACGACCTCGACTCCGAATTCGCTAAGCCCTCCCCATTGGCGGTTCGTGTCGTAGGACGAATCGGCTATGTGGTTCGACAGTCCGTGCGCCAGGGTCACGTAGCGTATGCCACGATCGTAGAAATGCCTGAGATTGGCAAGGTCACCTTCGATCGGCGAACCATTCTCCATTCCCAGCGGCAACGAGATGATGCCTGCGGCGAAATGTTTTTCGATGTCGGCAGGAGAACGAGCGATGGCGTGTTTGTCCGGCGCCGTGGCGACAATCTTCTCGACCAGATCGATCAGGTGTTCGGCTGTTTCCCGTGACCGACCTTCCGCTTCGAGACCGGCTGCCGTGTAGATCGACATGAATGGTGCGTTCAGCCCGCCCGCTACTG
Organism: Woeseiaceae bacterium; assembly: GCA_035457045.1. GTDB lineage: Bacteria > Pseudomonadota > Gammaproteobacteria > Steroidobacterales > Woeseiaceae > JAKEGN01. The sequence goes on from DATICC010000308.1 coordinate 4,372, forward strand.
CACGAGGATAGTCGTAGTCACCTCTGTCTGTAGCCTCGGTCACATCAACCCATTCCAGGGCGACCCGGTCCGGCACGTCGACGTGTCCATCGACGATGATGGCCGTGCGCGCAATTTCCAGAGCCCGCCTGCTGTTTCCGTCCGCCGGTGCGTCTTTTTCGTCGGCGCCGCAGCCTGCCAGCATGAACACGAGCGCCACGAATCCGGACGCAACCTTTGCTCGGCAAGACTTCATTGTGTTTCCTCTGTTGATTCGGCCTGGTGTGGCACAAGGCCAGTATAGGGTGTCCGGACGTACCGTGCACGGCGCCGGGCGCGGTCCTTTGCGGCAACGGCTGGAGGCGCTGCCGGTTCCTAGAATGAGCGGTCGGTATACACTTCGACTCCATCGAGCAGCGTCTGCAGGACCCGCGCCTCGTTGACTTCGCGAACAGGGACGGCGAACAGGTCGCGGTCCAGTACGATCAGGTCTGCGCGTTTTCCCACCTCCAGCGAGCCACTGACCGTATCGAGGCGCATTACTCGTGCCGCATTGCGTGTATACATGTCGAGCGCGAGCTGCAGATCGATATTTTCACCGGATCCCAGTACGGGGCCCTCATCCGTGTAAGGATTCTGACGGGTCACCGCAGTCTCGATTGCATCCAGCGGATTCAGCGATGAGACGTCCCAGTCGCTGCCTCCGACGACCAGTCCGCCGCTCTTCGCAACGCTGGCAACAGGGTAGAAGCGATTGACGCGATCGGACCCGACGATACCCTCCGCGACCTCGATGTAGTCGTCCGGGTAACACCAAAGGCACTGGAAATTCGCCGCAACGTCCAGGGCGCCGAAGCGCGGGATGTCCTCTGCATCGATCAACTGCAGGTGCACGATCTGGTGGCGATTGTCGTTCGGACCGTTAACCAGCCGTGCATGCTCATAGGCGTTCAGTGCCAGGCGGATGGCGCCATCGCCGATGGCATGGGTGTGGATTTGCAGACCCAAGGCGTCGAGCTTCTGGTATAGCAAAGCCAGTTCGTCCGCGGGATAGAAGGGTGGAAAATTTCCGCCGCCGCTGTAGGGTCGAAGCATGAACGAGGTCCGTGTCTCGATGACGCCGTCGATATACACCTTGACGGAATCGGTGTGCAGGTAATTGCCACGGAACGTCGCGCGCTTTTCGAGCAGTCCAAATATGTCGTCGCCGAAACGTCCGGCATCCCAGGCTAGCGGCGACAGTGAGGCCAGAACGCGGGCGGTCAGCTTGTCCGACTGATCTGCAGTCCGGTAGGCGAGGAGATACGGCTCCGACAGCCCGGGCTCGATGTAGGCAGTGATGCCGTACCGGCGCACGTCGCCCAGTGCCGCTTTCAATGCAGTGGCCAGTTCCGCCGCCGTCGGCTCAGGCAAGTGGCGGGCCACGAGGTCCATCGCCGCGTCCCGGAGCACGCCGATCGGAGCTCCTGTCAGCGGATCGCGCTCGATGACGCCGTTCACCGGGTCCGGCGTATTGCGATCGATGCCTGCGATCTGGAGGGCGCGCGAACTGACCCAGGCACTGTGCGCAAACGAGTCCACGAAATACGCCGGCCTGCCGCCGAATATCTCGTCCAGCCACCGCATCGGCGGCCGTCCGTCGGCGAAAGCCGCGAGCGGCCAGCGCGAGCCACGCACCCACTCATCCGGACTGACATCGCCGCTGCCTGCACAGGCCTCGAGAGTCTCCCGGATGAGCTCGTGATCGCGCTCGTCCTCCAGATTGCAGCCGGCTTTGGCAAGGCCGGCCGCGATGACGTGTGCATGGGCATCGTGAAAGCCCGGCATCAACATGCGTTGCCGGAGATCCGTAACGTCTGTTCGATCGTCGATGAATCGCGCGGCGGCGGTGGATGAGCCGGCAAAGATCACCACGCCGTCGCGAATGGCAAGCGCCTCGACCTTGCGTCGCTCATCGTCGAAGGTGTAGACGGCGCCGTTCAGGTAAACACGATCGGCCGGCAGCGGCGGCGCTGTGTCACAAGCGATCGCAAGCAGGCTGGCAAGCAACGGCCACGCGCGGCTCATGCCGGTTCGAACAGGCTTATTGGTGCAGCGGGTCACACACTCCTCCGGCGGCGTGAATCAGATGCGTTCGACCTTTGCCCGAAGTCCTTCCCAGTCGCCAGTCTCCTCGACCGCGATAAGGTTCTGTCGCATTACTTCGAGGTATTGATCGAGTTCATCGCTCATCAGCACGAAGCGCGGGTCCTGCCTGATACCCTCGAGAAAAGGATCCATTTCCAGCAGCCAGCCATCGAACATGATCGATCCACGGTAGCCCTGATCGATGGCATCGCGAAAGGCAGCTAACGCGTCCTCGGTACGGCCGAGCAACGCGTAGATTTGTACGTCACGTATGCCGAAGCCGTAGCTGCCGACGCGGGGCAGGTCACGGATTGCAGCGAGTGCGGCATTGAGGAGCTCCAGCGCTTTTTCGTCATGACCCTCGCGTTGCTCGATATAGGCGAGCTTCACGGCATCGCGCGCGCTGTTCCTGTCGATGGTAACGCGCGCATCGGTGGCGAGTATCGGGGTTGTGGCCAGGGTGTATTTCCTGGCCGCCACCAGGTCGCCGGCCAACAGCGCGGTATCGGCAGCCAGCGGCAACACGAAGCGCGGTGGCACCTCTCCAAGGTCCAGTGCCTCGACGAACAGGCGTTGCGCATCCGCGTATCGGGCATCCAGCAACATGCGAAAGCCGTCGGCCAGCGAATGAAA
>DATICC010000309.1:0-6227 GCA_035457045.1 Woeseiaceae bacterium
CGTTCGGCGTGAATTGACGCAGCGGTCATTCCGTATTGCTGCAATGCGCACCGTGCCGATTCGATCATGTTGCCCGGGCCGCAAATGAATGCTTCGTCAACTTTCCTGCCTTGCAGGAACAGGCGGCACAGCTCGAGTATCTTCGCTTCGTCCAGCCTGCCGCCGAGTACCGGGAATTCCTGGTCTTCGCGGCTGAACAGGAAAAAGAGTTGCAGGCGCTCCGGAAAGCGATTCTTGAGCGCATACAAATCGTCGATGAACATGGTGCTGCGCTGCTGTCGATTGCCGTAGAACAATATGAACCGGCTCGCCGGTTCTCCTTCGAGTACCGCGCGGATGATCGACAGCAACGGGGTGATGCCGCTGCCCGCGGCGATGCCCAGGCAGGTCTTGCGGTTGTGCGCATCGATCGTCGCGTGAAACTGGCCGAATGGCGGCATCGCCTCGAGGCGGTCGCCTTCCTTCAACCGGTGTGCAACGAATTCCGAGAATTTTCCGCCCGGCTGAACGCGTATGCCGATCTCGAGCGGCCATTGCCCCGGCACGGAACAAATGCTGTAGGTGCGGCGCGTCAGCTTGCCATCGATCGTTGCCTGCACGGGCAAATGCTGCCCTGCCTGGAAAGAGAACTCCTGCCTGAGTTCCGTTGGAACTTCCAGCGCAAGCCTCATGGAATCGGCGGTCTCGCGTTGCAGGCGGGCTATCGCCAGTTCACGGAACTGCCTCATCGATAAAGCCCGTGGCGCACGGGCCTCAGATACATTTGAAGTACTCGAAGGGTTCCAGGCAGTGCGTGCATTTCCAGGAAGCCTTGCACGGGGTGGAGCCGAATTCGCTGACCTGCACCGTCTCGAGGCTCTTGCAACGCGGGCAAGCCAACTTTAGTGCTGCCCCGGTTATGGCCCTCCTTGATGTCGCCTCGGCCGGCGGAGCTATGCCGTAGGCAAGGAGTTTGGCCCTGCCCTCCTCGCTAATCCACGCCGTGGTCCAGGGTGGCGACAGCACGCGGCGCAGTCGTACATCCGCGATACCTTTGTCGCGCAGCAACGCAATGACGCCCTGTTCGATGACCTCGGTGGCCGGGCATCCCGAATAGGTGGGTGCGACCGAAACTTCGACGGTCTCGCCGTGCACCGTGACATCGCGAATCATCCCGAGATCCACGACGCTCACGACCGGAATTTCGGGATCCGCCAGCGACTTGAGCCACGCCCAGACCTGCTCTGCGCGTGGTGCTGCGGCGGCTGTCGCTGTTCTACCGTGCATGGCCGCTTACCAGCGTGCGCCCGGGAAGCTGCGTGGCAGGTACTGCATTTCCGCCAGCAGATAGCCGAAGTGCTCGGTGTGCCGGCCTTCCCGGCCGCCGCTGTCCATCCACCGGTCTTCCGGCATGGCGAGCGTTGCGGAGGCCAGTAATTGCTCGAGGCCTGCATGCCATTTCTCCCGGATACCTGCGAGGTCCGGCCCATTGAATTCCTTCTGCAAAATCCCGTCGACGACATCACCGGCAAACAGCTCGCCGCTGTAACGCCACAGCCGATCCAGCGATTCCTGGACCCGGGAGTGACTGAGTTCCGTGCCATCGCCAAGGCGCAGCAGCCACTGCGATGAATGTCGCAGGTGATAGCGAATCTCCTTGCTCGCCCGAGCAGCGATGTCCGCGAGACCCCGGTCCCCGCACTGGCTCAACGCTTCGAGCTGCAGCAGGTAAAAGGAGTCGAACAGGACCTGGCGCACGATCGTGTCGCCGAAGTGGCCGTTCGGCTGCTCCAGCAGCAGCAGGTTTTCGAATTCCCTTTCGCCGCGCAGGAACGCGATGTCATCCTCGTTGCGTCCGGCGCCTTCCAATTCGCAGGCCCGCGAGTAATACATGCGTGCCTGCCCGAGGTAGTCGAGGGCAAAATTGGCCGTTGCCAGTTCTTCTTCGAGTTCCGGCCCGCCGGCAACCAGTTCGCTCAGGCGCTGCGCAAGCACCAGCGCGTTGTCGCCGAGCCGAAACGTATACCTGACCAGCGCCTGATCCTTGGTCATGTCAAAGATTCTCGACGCCTTCCGGAATTTCGTAAAAGGTCGGGTGGCGGTAGATCTTGTCCGCCGCGGGCTCGAAAAAGGCCGACGACTCGGCCGGGTCGGAAGCGATGATCTCGCTGGATTTCACCACCCAGATACTGACGCCCTCATTGCGCCGCGTGTACACATCGCGTGCGTGGTCCAGCGCCATTTGCGCGTCTGCCGCGTGCACGCTGCCGGCATGGCGATGGCTCAGTCCCGCTCGCGAGCGGATGAACACCTCGTATAGCGGCCAATCGTTGTCTGCCACGTTGCTGCCCCCGCTCATGCCGCCGCACGCCGGCTGTGTTTCTGTGCATAGGCCTGCGCTGCCTCACGCACCCATGCGCCGTCGTCGTGCGCACGCTGGCGTTTCTCGAGCCTCTGCCGGTTGCAGGGCCCGTTGCCCGCGAGCACGTCGTGAAATTCCTGCCAGTCGATTTCGCCGAATTCGTAGTGGCCGGTCTCGGCGTTGAACTTCAGGTCGTCGTCCGGCACACGTATGCCTAAGAACTCCGCCTGCGGAACCGTGACGTCGACGAATTTCTGACGCAGCTCGTCGTTGCTGAATCGCTTGATCTTCCACGCCATCGACTGTGCAGAATGCCTGGAGTCGGTGTCGCCCGGACCGAACATCATCAGGGACGGCCACCACCATCGATTCAGCGCGTCCTGCGCCATGGCCTTCTGTTCGACGCTGCCGCGACAAAGCGTCAGCATGATCTCGAAACCCTGTCGCTGGTGAAAACTTTCTTCCTTGCAGATCCTGACCATCGCCCGCGCATAAGGGCCGTATGAACAGCGGCACAGAGGAATCTGGTTCATGATCGCGGCGCCGTCCACCAGCCAGCCGATCGCACCGATATCGGCCCAGGTCAGCGTAGGATAGTTGAAAATACTGGAATACTTGGCTTTGCCGGACAACAGGTCGTCGACCATCTGTCCACGCGACGTTCCGAGTGTCTCGGCGGCACTGTACAGATAGAGACCGTGCCCGGCTTCGTCCTGTACCTTGGCAATCAGGATCGCCTTGCGCCGCAGCGATGGCGCGCGCGTCAGCCAGTTGCCCTCCGGCTGCATGCCTATGATTTCCGAATGGGCGTGCTGCGATATCTGCCGCAGCAGCGTCCGCCGGTATGCATCCGGCATCCAGTCTTTCGCCTCGATCTTTTCCTCGGCGTCGATACGCGCCTGGAAGGCTGCCAGCAGCCCGGCGTCATCGCTGCGACGGTTGCTGTGCTCGCCCTTCTGGTCGAGGCCCTGGGTATACATGGCTGCGCTTCCCGGCTTCAGGAGCAGGTTAATGTGTCACGCTTTTTTCAATATTTCAAGCAATTATGTGTCGCTTTTGCCCTCGAGCAGGCGCTTGCCGGTGGCGTGCGCGCGTCCGCGAAAAACCGCAATACGTGTATCGTCCTGGTTGCGCACCACCACGTCGTAAATCCCGCTGCGGCCGCTGCGGCTCAATTCATCGGCATCGGCCCGCAGCCGGTCTCCTTCCCTGGCAGGACACAGGAACTCGATGCTGGCGCCGGCGGCGACCGTCAGGGCATCGTAGGCATTGCAGGCAAACGCGAAAGCCGTGTCGGCCAATGTGAAAATGTAGCCGCCATGGCAGATGGCGAAACCGTTCAGCATCGAGGCCCGCACTGTCATGCTGGCCGAAACCCTTCCCGGTGCAGCTACGCTGATTTCAATACCCAGCTCGCGCGAGGCCTGGTCTGACGCGAACATCCGATCCGCGCAGCGCTTCGCGCGCTGCATCGCCAGTTCCATTTTCGTCATTTCCTTCGCTCCGTTTTCCGCAATCCGCCAAACCGCGCAAAAAACTCGGGCGCCGGGGGCGGCAGCGGGCCGTCTGCCGTTTCCATCGCCCGGGTCATGTACTCGTCGGCTGCATCGTAGATCGAGAGATAGAGATTTCGACACAGCTGGTAGGCCGCCGTGCCGTGCCACTTCGGCGGCAGGAGTTCTGCCGGCAACAGCGGATCGCGCAACAATACCTTGCGGTACTCCTGGATCAGCAGCATGCGAATCAGAAAGGCTATCCTCGGGTCCTTTTGCTTTCTCTTGCGCACGGCGGCCAGGACGGGGCGAAACCTGGAGGCGAATGCGCCGTAGCGCGCGTCGATTTCCGCGAGACTCCAGTGCTTGTGAACCAGCCGGCGCAGGGCCGATTCCTGTCCGCTGCGTGTTGTCCGTCCCTGCATCACCACGACCTCGTTCTCGCAGGAGGTGCGATTCAGCATGGCCCCGAGGTCGGTCATGTCCGGCGACGGGTGCGCGAATACACCGGGAGACACGGCCGCGAACCCGAGCCAGCCCAATTCCCTGCGTATCTGTTCCTTCAGCCCGGGATCGAACTCGGGCAAGAGAATCAGGCACCAGTCACCGGACCAGGCCTGCCGCGGCTCGCCGTAAATGCGATGCGTCGCCTGGCCGAATTTCTGTGCACCGGAGGTGCTCAGGCTGTAGTAGCTTCGCCGGCCCGCCTGCTCCACCTCGAACCAGTCATCCTGTGACAGGCGGAAAATCGAGGTGCGCACGAGACGCTCACTGATGCCGAACTCGGCCATCACCCGGATCAGGCTTCCGATCCACACCGTGCCGCCGCGCGGGGCGATGGCATCGCCGAAAACCGTAACGATGAGCGAGCCGGCGCGCACCGTGGGTTGTGCACGAAACTCGCGCAGCAATGCTTCGGTTGCGGACTCGAGCGTCATGCCGGGTTGCTTCCTGTCGGAATCGATATGCGTCGGTCAAGCTACATTGCGATACAGAATTAATCAATTTCTTGAATTCGATGTGTCCAGAGTCGATCATTGGCACCCGACATGCAAAGGGGACAAACGGTGAAATTGCAGAATTTCGCGGAGCAGCGTTGGCACGTTGCGGTCGGTGAGGGCAAAGAGCTGCCCAGTGCCGTCGACGGCTCGACGATTGCGACCCTGTCGTCACAGGGACTCGACTTTTCGGCGATGCATTCTTATGCACGCCGGGTCGGTGGCCACAACCTGCGCCAGTACACGTTCCACGAGCGCGCTGCAATGCTCAAGGAGCTGGCGAAATACCTCGGGGAGCACAAGCAGGAATTTTACGCACTCTCCGCCAGCACGGGCGCGACGCGGGCCGACAGCTGGATCGATATCGATGGCGGTATCTCCACGCTGTTCGTCTACTCGAGCAAGGGCCGCCGCGAAATGCCGAACGACACCGTGTACCTCGATGGGTCCCCGGAGGCGATTTCCAAATCGGGCACATTCGTTGGCCAGCATGTCTACACATCGAGGCGCGGCGTGGCGGTGCTGATCAACGCATTCAATTTCCCCTGCTGGGGCATGCTGGAAAAGCTGGCGCCGGCGATCCTGGCGGGCGTGCCCGTCATCGTGAAGCCCGCATCCAGTACGGCCTACCTTGCGGAACTCGTCTTTCGCAGGATCATCGAGTCCTCGATCCTGCCGCAGGGCGCGGCACAACTGGTGTGCGGCGACCTCGGCGACCTGTTCGATCACCTCGACTGCCAGGACACGATTGCTTTCACTGGCTCGAAGGCCACTGCCGAAAAGCTTGCGCGACATCCGAGGGTGCTTTCGGAGACCGTTCGGTTCACGGCCGAAACCGATTCGCTCAATATGTCGATACTCGGCCCGGACGCCGCACCGGGCACGCCGGAGTTCGGCCTGTTCGTACGCGAGGTCACTCGCGAAATGATCAGCAAGGCAGGCCAGAAATGCACGGCCATACGCCGCGTCATCGCGCCGTCGGAATTTTCCGCCGGCCTGGTGAAGGCGCTGTCGACGGAGCTGGGGAAAGTGCGTATCGGGAATCCGTCCAGCAAGAATGTCGACATGGGAGCACTGGCAAGCCAGGCGCAGCGCAACGAGGTGCGGGCAAGGGTCAGGGACCTTCGTACCGAGGCCAGCGTCGTGTTCGGCAATCTCGATGATTTCGCAGTGACCGATGCCGACATCCGCAAAGGTGCATTCTTCATGCCGACCCTGTTGCATTGCGAACGGCCGCTTGCCTCGCGCGCTGTCCACTCCGTGGAGGCTTTCGGTCCGGTCAGCACCGTATTGCCATACGACAGTATCGACGAAGCCATCGAACTCGCGCGCCTCGGGGCTGGCAGCCTTGCCGGTTCCATTTTCACCTATGACAACGAGGTCGCGCGCGACCTG
>DATICC010000310.1:0-6929 GCA_035457045.1 Woeseiaceae bacterium
TGTCGCTGCCGGAGTTGCCGGATGTGTCCGTCGCCGTGCAGGCAACCGTGGTATCGCCGACCTGGAAATTGTCGCCTGACTGCAGCGGTGCGCCGTTCGCCTGGTTGACGCAGGAAATCGTTACCGGGAACTTGTCGGTCGCTGTCACGTTGAAGGATACGGCCGTACCCGAGGTGCTGTTCGAGGTCTTCGTTATGTCCGCCGGCACCGTGATAACCGGCGCCGTGGTGTCGACCACAGTCACATTCTGCGTGGCCGTAGCCTGGTTGCCGCCGAGGTCCGTGGCGGTCCAGGTAACGATCGTCGTGCCGAGCGGAAAGCCATTGGCCGGCGCATCGTTCGTAATCACCGGATCGCCGGCGGAGTCGCTGGCCGTGGCATCGCCCAGCGGGACTATGGTCAACGGTCCGGCACCGGTCGCCTCGAATGCGAGGATGTCGGCCGGCGCCGTGATGACCGGCGGGGTCGAATCGACGATGACGATCGTGAACGAGCCCTGCACCGAGTTGACGCCGCCCGAACTGTTCGGACCGTCGTCGCTTGCAGTACAGGTCACCAGCGTGTTGCCGATCGGGAACAGGCTGCCGCTTGCCGGCGTGCAATTCAGGGCTACAGCCGGGTCGATCGCATCGGTCGCCGTAATCGTCAGGCCCGGACCGAAAGCATCGGCCGCCAGGTAATCGACATTCGCTCCGTTGGCGGCAGTCGGTTGCCGGGTCAGCGTAGCGGCCGGAATCGTCAGTATCGGCAGCGTATTGTCCTCGACGCGAATGGAGCCGGTCCAGGTGCCGACGTTTCCAATGCCGTCCGCCGTGGTGCAACTGGCGCCCGTCGTTCCGACCGGCACCGTGCCAGGAAGCGATGGATCGCCGGCGAGGTCGAGACTGCAGCTCACATCGGCTGGCGTGCCGTTGTCATCCGCTGCTATCAACATGTCGCCGACAAGGTCGACAAAGGCCCCGTTCTGGTCCAGCGCTTGGGCAACGAACGTGTAGCCGTTCTCCACGTTGAAGACAGGCGGTATGACATCTTTTATCACCTGCTCGTTCAGCGTATTGATTTCAAATTTACCGGTGTTCGCTTTCTGCGCCCAGAAGTTGTAACCGAGGAGCTGCGACAATTTGGATTCACCGTCTTCGTCCGTCTCGATCAGGTCCGAGCACTCACCCGAGGCTTCGGAGCAGAAAATCCTGACGGTGACGTGGATTTCGCCCCTCGGGGCGAGCGGGAAGGTGACGAATCCCTGGAACGGATCGGCGATGTCGGCCGGCGCCAGGTTCCTGAGGTTCGGATTCGAACGGGCAGCAATCACCTTGCTTTCGGTAATAAGCCCGGTCTCGCAATCCTGCAGCGAATCCAGTTCGTCGGCCTGCCAGGCGATGACTTCGACGTCGAGGTCCTGCAGTTCCTCGCCGCCGTAGGCGAAATCCGCATTGATGGCCGTCGTCGTGTTGTTCTGTGAAACCACCGTATACGTTACGTCAATGAAGGAATCGACGATGGCCTCATTCCTCAGGTTCGGATTCTTCAGGTTCGGGTTCTGCAGATTGGTGGCTTCCTCCGTAGTGTTCCTGAAATTCGGATTCTTGAGGTTCGGGTTTTTGAGATTCGGATCCATGTAATCCGTGTTTTTCCAGTTCGGATTCTTGAGATTCGGATTCCTGAGATTCGGGTTCTGGTAGTTCGGGTTGAGTGCGTTGACTTCCAGGTCGGTCCAGATCGGCTCGATCAGGTCCGGGTCATGAATCTCGAACAGCAATACGTTCTGCGGTGTCGTGCCCGGATCAATCAGCGTGCCGGCCTCGGTGTCGCCGTTGACTGTGATCTGCGAAACGAGAGTTGGACCGTCAAACGCATACACGGTCACCGGTGCCTTCAGATTCTGCGATACGACGAACAAGGTCACGTATTCGGTCGAAAGGGGCTGAATCGTGACGAATTCCTCGATCACCGGCAGCGGGTCACCTAGCAAAGGCGGCGTCGGGTTGGCAACGAAGGTCGGACCGAAAGGCAATTGTCGCCACGACGCCCGCGCCGTGGTCAGCACGACCGGTACCGGGTTCGTGACCGGGGCCTGCCCGGGCTGGTTGCCGATCACGAGGCGCAGCGTTTTCGCATTCGCCGCGTCGGTATTCTGCGAACCGATGACGAAACCCCGCTGGATCTGGCCAAAATTCTTCGCAACGGTCGGTGCAACCAGTCGCACACGATCCTCGATCGTGGCACCGTAGATCTCGGAATCCTTGATGCGGGTCTGGTACTCAGCGGTCGGGTGGGTCGGCGCAATTGCCGGACTGCAGGTCATGGCGCCGGGATTCGGGTCGGTCTCCGTAACGGCCGCAAGTGTGTAGGCCGAACGGAAACGGTCCGGTCTCTGCGCAGCAGCCAGCTTGGCGTCAACGTAACGAACGTCGGTCTCGGTAACGACACGTTCCAGCGGCCGGTCCGACATACCCGGGCTGGTTGGCTCGGGCACTGTTGCCGCATCAGCGGCATCGTTCCGGACCAGCGAGTTGTCCTCGACCAGCTCGTACGGCAATGGCGCGGTGGAGGTTCCATCGAAGAACTGGTCGTCGTACAGGAAACCGCGAATCCTGCGATTGTCGGTCCACGCGGCGAAATAACTCGCCCGGTTGATCGGGTCCGAGACGTTACCGATTGGTGCTGCGTTGGCTTCCCACTTGCCAGTGCCGGCGTTCCAGCGCCATTCCTGTGCGGCGAGAGCGTTGTAATCGCCCGCGAACGCAACAGTGTTGCCGCCGTAGTTCCGCACGTTGAGGGGATTCGACTCGCGCTCGAAAGCATTACCTTCCTCGTCGTAATCAACCTGGTATTGCGACACCAGTTCCGGGACCGATGGCGCCGGCGTGCCGTTACCGGCAATGTTTATCTTGCTCGAGAAGACATCCACATTGCGCCGGTAACGTAACAGCCCCAGTCCGTCGGGGCCGTCATTGACGTTGAAGTCCTCGATGAACGGGTTGATCTCCCAGTGTCGCGTGTTCGCATCCTGCAGCAGCTCAGAATACGCCTGGCTTTCGCGAAGAGTGCTGTAATACAAGACGTTACAGGCGCCACGCGCGCAGGCGAGCGTCGGCATGAACTGGAAGTGCACGGGCTGACCGGCAAAAGGTACGACCGGTACCGGGGCGCTCCAGCTGGTACCGTTGGCAGAGGTCCTGATCATGACACGGGTGCCCGCCACGTTGCTGTAATCGGTCAGGCAATTTCCCTGTGCGTCGCGCGGGCGCTCGACGTAGGCCAGCACGAAATGCGAACCCGTTGCAGAGACCCACGGAAACATGTTACTGCGCGCAGAGGCACGGTCGGGATTCGCGGCATTCGGCGCCGTGAACTGGTCGAACTCGCAAACATCGGTGATCTTGAAGACCTTGCCGATCCGGCTGCTGCGATCCCTGGACAATGCACCCATGATTGCGGAGCTGCCCTCACCGGAGTCGAAACGGCGAAACGTGTACAGTACGTCGTTGCCTTTGCTCGCGAGCGACAAGCCCTGGTCGAGGCCGGAAGTATTGCTGATCTGGCGAGGATTGCTCCATGAGCCGGCCGCGCCGAAATCGTCGGAAAATGTCGACCAGGTGCGAATGTTCTGATCGCTCGCATTGAAGTCCGCATAAGTGACGACGATGCGAAAATTAGGAATCTCGCGCGTGACGACCAGCGGGTCACCGTTCTCGTCGGTTTCCTCGAGCGTCATGGTTACACTGCGTGTTCCCCCATTGGGGTCGATCAGGACGTACGAGTCCGGTTTGTCGATGAAACGGCTGCCCGAGACAACGGAGACGACCACCTGGCCGGCTTCGGACACATAACGAAATCCGTCTTCCCGGTTCAGCTCCAGCATGCGCTGGATGACCATGACGCTGTTGCCGTTGCGATCTCCAACAATACTGGTAACCGCTGCCCAGCCCGGGGCGACCAGCACGGTCGGGTCTGCAGCGAACTCCCTGTGGAGAGGGAAATTCAGCTTGGTGCCGGTCAGCGGGCGGCGTATGAAATGCCGTCCGTCCGTGGTCTCGGAAAAGGCGATCCAGGTTTCTCCCTGCTTTTCCGGCTGGTCGGAGAAGCCGTACCAGTTGAACGCACAGGCGATATGCAATTCATTGAGCGGGTCGATAGCGCAGGACGGCTCGTTTTCCTGGCGGCCCAGTTGGCCGTTGTCGTAGCCAGGCGCGGGGGCACCGGTGACGTTGACGTTGCCTTCGATGACCTGGGCGGTGGTGGGCCCGCACATCAGCAGGCTTAATACCAGTGCATACGAGATGCTTCCGACTGTCGTCCGAAAATTTTCCTTGCTCTTCATTGGCTGTGGCTCGCTCGGGACCGTGTTGCGGTTCTCTGATTGGTTGCAATTTGCAGCAATTATGGCTGCAGCGCGTCTCTTGTATTTGCTTCGCCGCACCCGGAGGTGCGGACGATTTTTTCCGCGGTGTCCGATTATAGGCCACGCCGGGCCAATGGCGTAGCAATAACAAAAAGCCCGGTGCAAGTGACTGCAGGTGGTCGAAATGTGCGCCTTATGTTGCATCTCAGCGTGCAAACACGACACGCCGACCCGTATCGGCGTGGCCGGTACTCACGGCGGCCGGGCACCGGCTGCCCGGTGGTAAGGCAGGACCGCATTCTGGAAGCGAAGCGCCCCGCCAGCCACCCTCAGAAGCTGTAAGCCGCGAAGATCATCCCGTAAAGGAAAGTATCGGTGCGGCCGGACGATGCTTCGACCGCATCACCGGGCTCTGCCACCGCAGCGACGAAGCTCATGATGAAGTTGTCATTGACGCTCCAGTCCATGTACCAGTCAAGCTCGAACGCGACATCATCCGGGTCGCCCGACACGGCAACCTGGTCCAGCAGGAAATTCCAAAGTATCAGGCCGGTCGAGATTGATTCGGTGGGCGACGTGTGCACCCGCAACTGATGCGACGCGAGGTTCGAGTTTGAAACGAAGTACTCGCCCGCGATTTCACCCTGCCACCAGGAGCCCCAGTCCGAGAATCCGGTCAACAAGCCATCGAAGGATTCGTTGGCTGCGGTCGTGGGATCGTCTCCTTCGAACAGCGCGTAGCGATACGAGATCCTGGGTTGCCATCGCATGTCGAGCTGATAGCCAACAAGCGCGTTGTATGCCATGGAATCGAGCAGGTCGCCATTGTCTTCCTGGACATACTCCAGTTCGAAGGACAGGGCTTTGTTCGGGAACGGCGCGGTGTACGCGCGCAGGTTATACACGTTCAGTCCGTCGCGTTCAGGCCTCACGGCCGGATCCGCGGAGAACTGCATGTAGGTACCGCCGAGTGTCGTGTCCTCACCGATCGAGTACTCGTAGTTGAACCCGGCAAGCTGGGTATCCGACTCGCTCTCCGGCAGATCGTCCCGCTCAAGGTAAAACGCCTCGAACAGGTTATTGCCGAGCCTGAATTTGCCGATCACGGCCATTTCGAATGCCTGGCGTGCGTTGGTCCAGTAACCGCCGCGCGAGCCGCCTTCCGCGGCGCCATCCCACAGGATCAGGCCCTTGCCCAGCCGGTAACGGCTGCGGCCAACGGTAAATTCCAGCGCATCTTCTCCAAGGCCTTCCAGGCTCGTGCCGGAACGCCAGCCGATGTGGAAATCCTCCAGTTCGAAGGAGTTGGCGTCGCCGCCGACCAACGACGGTGACGCGCCGTAGGTCCGCTCGCCGACGCCGCTCAGTTTGCCGTAGAACTGTGCGGAACTGGCGGTCGTGTATTCCGCACTGAGCGCAGGCTTCAGCGATCCCTCCAGCCAGTTGGCGGTGAGGTCACCCGAGGGCTGGTCCGGTTTCGGGTCGGTGTAGAGCGAGTTGCCGAAACTGAAATAGCCAACGGTTGCATCGAAGTTGAATGTCCAGTCGAGGCCCGAGGGCAAACCGGGCGGCGACCAGGTGTCTTCCTCGGCCGTCTCCTGACCGCAGGCAGTGGTCGCAGCAATTGCGATCAGGATCGCCGTCGCGAGCGGTCCCGGTCGTGGCTTGGCGAAGAGTGTGGTACTGGATTGCATTTTGTTACTCCTGATTGAATCCTGTTTCATGTCCGAGCCGGGCGGCGGTGTGCGCTCTTCTTCAGGCATTGGACATAGTAAATGCCGTCGCGGTTCTCCACGCCATGGGTGTCGTGTCCGAAACCGGGGAAGCGGCTGTCCCACTCGCTCAGGGCGCGCAGGTACCCGAGATAGGGTCCGTCGTCGGGCCCTGTCGATTCGCCGGGCATCAGCATCGGTATGCCGGGCGGGTAGGGTACGACGCTGGTGGCAAGCACGCGGTTGGCAAGTTTGTCCAGCGGCACATGCTCGATGTCGTCGCGGACCAGTTTCTGATACGCGGCACTTGGTGTCATGAGCAACTCGGGGAGCGTCGAGAAGGCCTCCGCGAGCCAGTGCGTCTGACGTGCCTCCTTGAGCTGCGCAAACATCCGGTCGGCGAGCTCCCGCAAGCCGAGGTTGCCGTAGGTGCCAGGGTGACCCGTCACGAGACCCGGCAACACCTCGGCCAGTGCCGTGTTGTTGTCGTAGTCGCGCTTGAATTCCAGCAGCGCATTCAGCAGCGTGCCCCACTTGCCCTTGGTGATGCCCATCGAGAACAGCACCAGGATCGTGAAGTCGGTCGTCTTTTCGACCTCGACGCCGCGCACGCTCAGGTACTTGGTCACGAGACTCGCGGGAATGCCGCGCTTGTCGAGGCCGCCCTTGTCCGCGACGCCCGGGGTCACGATCGACACCTTGATCGGGTCGAGCATGCAGTAGTCGTCCGGCAGAGTATCGAAGCCGTGCCAGTCGTCGCCCGGGTGCATGACCCAGGCGTTCGGATCGGTGGCCAGAACTTCGGCAGGTGCCTCGTGGAATGCGACGCGGCGTCGGCTGCCGGGCACCGCGACCTCGGTCGCATTCCAGGT